>JALSHN010000247.1 GCA_026982215.1 Gammaproteobacteria bacterium | reverse complement strand
TGGAGGGGGGCATGCCGGAGTGGCGGTTGGCGGGGCTGCCGGTGGTCGAGGAGGCTGGGCAGCAGGAGGACGAGTGAGGCAATGATCGTTCCCCGGCGTCGAGTTGGGTTATGCTGGCGGCTCGACGTGGGATGAGCGAAGGGCATGGCCAGGGGTTTTTTCGTTACCGGGACGGATACCGAGGTGGGCAAGACCTTGATCAGTACCACCTTGGTGTGGGCCTGGGCCCGGCGCGGCGAGCGGGTGGCCGCCTTCAAACCGGTGGCCAGCGGCAGTCGGCGGACGCCGGAGGGCCTGCGCAACGAGGATGCCTTGCGCCTGCAGGCGATGGCGACGGTGAAGTTGCCGTATGAGCGGGTGAATCCACATGTCTTCGAGCCGCCCATCGCGCCGCATCTGGCCGCCGCGGAGGTGGGGGCGCGTATCGAGGTGGCGGCCTTGTGTGAGGCCATCACTTCGGTGGAGGCCGAACGGGTGTTGGTGGAGGGGGCCGGGGGGTGGCGGGTGCCGCTCAATGAGACGGAGGATTTCTCCGATCTGGCGGCGGCCCTGGGGTTGCCGGTGATCTTGGTGGTGGCGATCCGCTTGGGGTGTATCAATCATGCCTTGTTGACGGTGGAGTCGATTCTGGCGCGGGGGTTGGTGTTGGCGGGGTGGGTGGCCAATCGGCCCACGCCGGGGGTGGCGCGCTGGCAGGGGCAGGTGGAGTCGTTGCGTCAGCGTATCCCCGCGCCTTGTCTCGGGGTGGTGCCACCCTTGGCGGTGCCAGGGCCGGCGCAGGTGGCGGCGCATCTGGATCTGGTGCGGATCAATTCGTTGTGAGACGGGGGCGGTCCCGCCGGCGCGGGGCCGGCGTGGTCACGGGGGTGGGGATCGTTCAGGCGGCCAGGCGGGCGCGGAGCTTTTTCAGCGCTGCCTTTTCCAGTTGCCGGATGCGTTCGGCGGAGACACCGTATTCGTCTGCCAGTGTCTGGAGGGTGGCCTTGTCTTCGTCGATCCAGCGGCGTTTGAGAATCTCGCGGCTACGCTCGTCCAGCTCCTCCAGGGCATGGGCCAGCTGGCGGCGGTTGTGTTCCACCCAGTCACTTTCCATCAGCCGTTCGGCGGGGTCGTAGCGCTGGTCGCGCAGGTAGGCCGCCGGGGCAGTGCCTTCGTCGTCTTCTCCTTGGGGATCGAAGGCGCTGTCCTGGGCGGCGAGGCGGCGTTCCATTTCCAGGACCTCGCCGGGCTGGACGCCCAGGTCGCGGGCAACGGTTTCCACTTCGTGGGCGTTGAGCCAGCCGAGACGCTTCTTGGCCTTGCGCAGGTTGAAGAACAGCTTGCGCTGGGCCTTGGTGGTGGCCACTTTGACGATTCGCCAGTTGCGCAGGATGTATTCGTGGATCTCGGCGCGGATCCAGTGGACGGCGAAGGAAATCAGCCGCACTCCCACGTCGGGATCGAAACGCTTCACCGCCTTCATCAGGCCGATGTTGCCCTCTTGAATGAGGTCGGCCTGGGGCAGGCCGTAGCCCTGGTAGCCACGGGCGATCTGGACCACGTAGCGTAGATTGGCGAGGATCAGCCGGCGGGCGGCGTCCACGTCGCCGTGATCACGCAGACGCACGGCCAGCTCGCGCTCTTCCTCGGCGGAGAGCGCGGGGATGCGGTTGACGGCCTGGATGTAGCCTTCCAGGCTCTGCGTCGGAGCCGTGAGGTTGAGCGGCATCAGTGCAGTGTTCAAGGTGTGTTCCCCCCTTCTTTCTTGTTCTGACACGGTGGATCTGGTTCAAGCCTAGCAGCCGTCTTTCGAGAGTGCCAGGCGCTGGCTGGTCAAGATTGGCAGTCTCCTTCTGAGAGTGCTAATTCGGCGCAAAGTTCCCGGGCTTGAGTCTCAACCCAGATCGAGGCGGCGGATCTGGTATTGGATCACCACCCAGGCGGTGAACCAGCCGAGCAGCGGGCCGCCGAGGCCGAGGAGCAGCAGGGCGCGACGGTCGGGGAGGGGGAGTTGGAAGCTGCTTTGGTAGAGCTCGGCCAGGCGGGAGACGGCGGGGGCCAGCCACAGCCCTCCGGCGAGGACCAGCAGCCAGGCGGTGAGGGCACCAGCCAGCCCGTAGAACAGGCCGGTGTAGAGAAAGGGACGGCGCAGGTAGGCATCGGTGGCGCCCAGCAGGCGGCTGACGCGGAGTTCGTCGGTGTGGGCCTGGGCCACCAGCCGCAGGGTGTTGCCGACGATGACGGTCACCGCGACCACGCTGAGCAGACCGAGTAGGGTGGCGAGGCGTTGACCGAGGTCGAGCAGGGCTTGGAGCCGGGCCACCCAGTGGCTGTCTTGGCGGACGCTGTCCACCTCGGGGAGCGAAGCGAGGCGGTCTTTGAGCGCGGCGAGCGCCGCGGGGGAGCGGGGGCGAGGGGTGATGACCAGTACCGGG
>JALSHN010000246.1 GCA_026982215.1 Gammaproteobacteria bacterium | reverse complement strand
AGCGGCGATGATGAAGTCATGGGCCTCGGCCCGTTCCAGCAGGCGGCGGTACCAGGTCTCGTCGGCCACTGCGCCGGTGGGGTTGCCGGGGGAGCAGACGTAGAACAGGCGGATGCGTGACCAGGCCGATTCGGGGATGGCATCGAGGTCGGGCAGGAAGCCGTTCTCCGGCAGGCAGTCCAGGTAGTAGGGCTCGGCGCCGGCCAGCAGCGCCGCGCCTTCGTAGATCTGGTAGAAGGGGTTGGGCATGGCCACCAGGGCGTTGCCGTCGGGGGGGATCACCGCCTGGGCGAAGGCGAACAGGGCCTCGCGGGTGCCGTTGACCGGGATCACTTGGCGTTCGGGGTCGATCTCGGCCGGCGGAAAGCGTCGTTGCAGCCAGGTGGCGATGGCCCGGCGCAGGGGTTCGCCGCCGCGGGTGACGGGGTAGTTCTCCAGCCCGTCCAGGTGGTCGATCATGGCCTGCCGGGCCAGCTCCGGGGCGGGGTGCTGCGGTTCGCCCATGGTCAGGCGCAGCGGGGGGCGGTCGTCCGGCGGGGTGATGCCGTCGATGAGGCGGGCCAGTTTTTCGAAGGGGTAGGGGTGGAGTCGCTCCAGTCTGGGGTTCATGGTCGTCGGCTCGATGGGTGGTCTGGGTTCAAGATACGTCAGCCGCGGGGGGTGGTCATCCCCCCTCGTCGGGGGCTTCGCGGTAGAGGGCGATGGTGTTGCCTTCGCTGTCGCGGATGAGGGCGCGCCGGCCGTAAGGGGGGATGGGGTGGGGTAGCTCGAGGATCCGCCCACCTAGTTCCTCCACCCGCGCCAGGGCGGTTTCCAGGGGGTGGCGCAGGCGGAAATAGGGCAGGGGGCCGGGAGCGCCGCCCTCGGGGCGATGGATCAACCGGGCCTCCACTGGGCCGTCGGGGGGGCCGATGACCACCACGCCGCCGCGGGCCTCCACCCGGGCCGAGGGGCCGAGCAGGGCACGGTAGAAGACCTGGGCGCGGGCCAGGTCGGCGGCGGGCAGGTCCAGCCAAGTGATGAGGCGGTTCATGGGGCGAGCAGGGTCCGGACCCGTTCCAGGTCCTCGGGGGTGTCCACGCCCGGGCCGGGGGGCTGGACGGCTTCGACCACGCGAATGCGTTCGCCATGCCACAGGGCGCGCAGTTGTTCCAGGGCCTCCAGCCGTTCCAGCGGGCTCTCGGGCCAGGCGGTGAAGCGGCGCAGGAAGCCGGCGCGGTAGGCGTAGAGGCCGATGTGGCGTTGGTAGCTGGGCTCGTCGGGGAGGCTGGGGTGATCTTCGGCGAAGGCATCCCGGGCCCAGGGAATGGGGGCGCGGGAGAAGTAGAGGGCGTGGCCGCTTTGGTCGCAGACCACCTTGACCGTGTGGGGATCGAACAGCTCCCGACGATCGCTCAGGGGGGAGGCGACGGTGGCCATGCCGATGGTGGGTTCCTGTTCCAGGGCTTGGTGGAGCTGGCGGATCAGGGCAGGGGGCATGAGGGGTTCGTCGCCCTGGAGATTGATGACGATGGCGTCGTCGCTGAGGCCGAGGCGCTCGGTGACTTCGGCTACCCGCTCGCTGCCGCTGCGGTGGTGTTCGCCAGTGAGCAGGGCCTCGCCGCCGGCCTGGTGCACTGCGTCACGGATGCGGGGGTGGTCGGTGGCGACGATCACCCGCGCCGCGCCGCTTTCCCGGGCCCGTTCCAGCACGTGGACGATGAGCGGACGGCCGTGGATGTCGGCCAGGGGTTTTTCCGGCAGGCGGGTGGCCCCCAGTCGCGCCGGGATGACGACGGTGCAGTTCATTCGCTGTATTCGTCGGGCTCCAGTTGCCGGGCCTCGTCCTCCAGCATCACCGGGATGTCGTCACGGATGGGGTAGGCGAGGCGGTCGGCCTTGCAGATGAGCTCCTGGCGTTCTTTGTCGTAGTGCAGCGGGCCCTTGCAGATGGGACAGACGAGGATGTCGAGCAGTTTGGGGTCCATGGGAGTCTCTCAGTTTTGCAGTTCGTGCAGGCGCCGCAGCAGGCGGCGGGTGAAGTCGTCGGGCAGCTCGGCCTTCACTTCCAGGTACCAGCTGTCCTCGGAGGCGATGTCGCGGCATTTTACCGCGTCTTTCTCGGTCATGATGAGGGGATGGTCGGCGAGGGGGGCGAGGTCGTCTGTCTGGTAGCGGTGATGGTCGGGGAAGGGGTGTTCGTTCACCCGGGCGCCGAGGGCGCGCAGGGTGGCGAAGAACCGTTCGGGATTGCCGATGCCGGCGACGGCGTTCACTTCCAGGCCTTTGAGGGTGTCGAGGGGGCGTTGTCGCTGGGGGTCGGCCACGGCGCGCAGGGCGGTGGGCCGCAGGTGCATGGGGATTTCGTTGGGCTGGGCCTGGCCACCGTTGACGACGATGAAGTCCACGTCGTGCAGTCGGGTGGGGGGCTCACGC
>JALSHN010000245.1 GCA_026982215.1 Gammaproteobacteria bacterium | reverse complement strand
ATCACCCGCGGCGTGGAGGGCACCGCCATGCGCCCCTTCGACGAGCTCTCGGACGAACAACGCTGGGCACTGGCCTTCCTGGAAGGCCGCTGGGCCTTCAGCGCCGAAGAAGTCCAACGCGGGCGCACCCTGTGGCAGGCCGGCAACCACCTCCTGGACCTGGAACAACTGGTGAACCTCACCCCCGACGAAGCCCGGGCGCGCTGGGGAGACGACGGCCTGGCGCTGATGGCCTACCTGCGCCACCACCCCGAGGTCTTCGCCGACGACACCGCCACCACCCTGGAACACGCCCGTCGGTTGTTGGCCGAGAGCCTGCAACACTACCGGGCGGGCGACCGAGACGCCGCCTACCGCGCCGCCGTCTCCGCCTATCTGGAAGGCTTCGAACTGGTGGAACCCGGACTGCGCGCCACCCAACCGCAACGGGTGATCCGCATCGAGAGCCTGATGCTCCTCTACCGCCAGAAAATAAAAGACGGCGCCCCCCTGAGCGAGCTGGAGGCCATGGTGAGCGAAATCGACACCCTGCTCGGCGCGGCCCAAACCCAAGGTGAGCAATTCCGTCTCAGCCCCGCCACCGGTTTCGCCAGCTCGCTGGTGATCATCCTGCGGGAAGGACTGGAGGCCATCCTGGTGCTGGTGGCCATCGGCAGTGTGCTGGTGAAGAGCGGCCGGCGCGACGCCCTCCGCTACCTCCATGCCGGCTGGATCGCCGCCCTCGTCGCCGGCGGCCTCACCTGGCTCCTCGCCGGCACCCTCATCGACCTCAGCGGCATCGGGCGCGAACTCACCGAAGGTCTCACCGCGCTGCTGGCCGCTGCGGTATTGCTCTACGTCGGCTTCTGGCTGCACGGCAAGACCCACGCCCGCCGCTGGAAGGAATACATCCGCGAACGCATCCACGGCGCCCTGCAAGGCCGCACCCTGTGGCTGTTGAGCGGGCTGGCCTTCCTGGCGGTCTACCGCGAAGTCTTCGAGACCGTGCTGTTCTACCAGGCCCTGCTGCTACAGGCCGGTGCCCCGGCACAACGGATGATCTGGCTGGGGCTGGTGGCGGGTGCCGTGCTACTGCTGCTCGTCGCCTACCTGTGGCTGCGCCTGGGCCGGCGCCTGCCCATACGCCGATTCTTCATCATCAACGCCTGGATCCTCCTGGCGCTGGCGGTGAGTTTCGTCGGCCACGGGCTGGCGGCGATGCAAGAAGCCGGCTGGCTCAGCGTCCACCCCCTGCCCCTGCCGCACTGGGACTTCATCGGCCTCTACCCCACCATGGAGACCACCCTCGCCCAGCTCACCCTGGTGGCCCTCATCATCTGGCTCTACCGCCGCCAGAACCGCGAGGCGGAGTGACAACCCCATGGCGCGCGAGCCAGCGGCCATCCTGCGCCACGTCTTCGGCTTCGAGGACTTCCGCCCCCATCAACGCCAAGTGGTGGATCATCTCACTGAGGGGGGTGACGCCCTGGTGATCATGCCCACCGGCGGAGGCAAATCCCTCTGCTATCAGATCCCCGCCCTGGCCCGTCCCGGCACCGGGGTGGTGGTCTCCCCGCTGATCGCGTTGATGCAAGATCAAGTGGCCGCGCTGGAACGCCACGGCGTTCGTGCCGAGGCGTGGAACTCCACCCTGGACGAAGAAGACGTCCGCGCACTGGAGCGCCGTCTGCAAGCCGGCGAAGTGGAACTGCTCTACCTCGCCCCCGAACGTCTGCTCACCCCCCGTACCCTGAAGCTGTTGCAGCACACCCCCCTGTCCCTGATCGCCATCGACGAAGCCCACTGCGTCTCCCAGTGGGGACACGACTTCCGCCCTGAATACCTCGGTCTGGGCATCCTGGCGGAACACTTCCCCCGCGTGCCCCGCGTCGCCCTCACCGCCACCGCCGACCCCCTCACCCGTGACGAGATCCGCCGACGACTGCAACTGGAAGACGCGCCCCTGTTCCTCGCCGGTTTCGACCGCCCCAACATCCACTACCGCATCGAGGCCAAACAACGTCCCCGCGAACAACTGCGGCGATTCCTCCAGGACCACCCCGGCGAATCCGGCATCGTCTACTGCCTGTCACGGCGCAAAGTGGAAGACACCGCTGCCTGGCTGCAGAGCCAAGGCATCGCCGCCCTGCCCTATCACGCCGGCCTACCCGCCGAACGGCGCCGGGACCACCAAGAACGTTTCCTACGCGAGGAAGGCCGGGTGATGGTGGCCACCGTCGCCTTCGGCATGGGGATCGACAAACCCGACGTCCGCTTCGTGGCCCACCTGGATCTGCCCAAAAGCATCGAGGCCTACTACCAGGAGACCGGCCGCGCCGGACGAGACGGCCTGCCCGCTGAGGCCTGGATGCTCTACGGCCTGCAAGACGTGATCACCCTGCGACAGATGATCGAATCCTCAGAGGCCGAAGAACAGCGCAAGCGGGTGGAACGCCACAAACTCGAGGCGCTGCTGGCGCTGTGCGAACTCACCACCTGCCGTCGCCAGGCCTTGCTGCATTACTTCGGGGAACAGCAAAGCGCCCCTTGCGGCAACTGTGACAACTGCCTCACACCCCCCGAGACCTGGGACGCCACCGAAGCGGCGCGCATGGCCCTGTCCACCATCTACCGCAGCGGCCAGCGCTTCGGCGTCAACCACCTCATCGACATACTCCGGGGCGTAGACAACGAACGAATCCGCCAACGGGGCCATCAACACCTGAGCACCTACGGCCTGGGAAAAGCCATCGACCCCGGCACCTGGCGGGCAGTCTTCCGCCAACTCATCAGCCGCGGCCTGGTGCACGTGGAACTCGACGGCCACGGCGGCCTGCGCCTCGACCCTCGCTGCCGACCGCTGCTGCGCGGCGAACAACACCTCCAACTGCGGCGGGAACGCCCCTCTGCCCGCCGACAGCGGCGCGAGCTCCCCCACGACCGTTACCTGGACCCAGGCCAGCAGCGGCTATGGGAAGCGCTGCGTGCCAAACGGCGGCAACTGGCCGACGCCGAAGGCATTCCCGCCTACATGATCTTCAACGACGCCACCCTGGCCGAGCTGGTGGAACGTGAACCCCGCGACGAGACCCAACTGGCCGCCATCGACGGCATCGGCCGCCACAAACTGGAACACTACGGCGCGGCCATCCTCGAGGTCATCAACGAGATCCTGTGGGAGAACGGTGCCCTTTCCTGAAGGCCTCACCGGCCTTCGGATGGCTGGCGGAACAACCGCTTGATCTGAATGGTGTGGGCGAAGATCTTCACCCTTCCCCCCTCCTCCACCGGCTCCACGAAGGTGACGATCTCCCGTCCCTCGCCGCGCTCATAGACGGTCTTGTACTGCAAAATGAAGAACACCCCGCTGAAACGGGTATCCTTGCTCTTGTTCATCAGGCTGAACGACTTCAACGCCCCCAGCTGGCGCCGCTTGTCCTCCAGATTCTCCCACCAGGCCTCCTCGGGCATGGCCGAGAACATCTTGGGCGAATAGAACCGCGCCATCGTCTCCCTGTCCCAGCGCTGATAGGCACTCATGTAGGCATTGCCCTGCTCCACCACCGCCTCCAACGGCACACTGGGACTGACACAACCCGCCAACCCCAGCAGCGCCAGCCACACCATCACCAACCGTCTCATCGTTCACCTCCTCCAAGGGCCGTCTCGTTCAACCCCGTTTGAGACGCACCAACAGGGTGTCCACCCCATTTTCCTGCAACAAGGCCCGCGCCTCGTTGAGTTCGTCCAACTGTGCGAACGGCCCGATGCGCACCCGATACCAGGTCTCCCCATTATCCAGCGTCACCGCCTGGACGGTGGAATAGATCCCCAGCAAGGCCAGCTCGGCCTTGCGACGCTCGGCATCGGCCTGACGCCGGAAAGACCCCGCCTGCAACACATAGACCCCCGGACGGGTCACCTTGGCCACCGCCGGCGCCGCCGCCTGATCCGCCGGCGGCGAACCCTCGCCCTGCGCCGGCGCGGGCTCCGGTTCCGGCACTACCACCTCCATCTCCGGCAACAAGGTATAGAACTGAAAACGCCCCTCAGCCTGCTCCACCGGCTCCCGCGGGATCTCCACCCGCTCCCCCGGTGTCTGCGGCACGCGGAGATTGAGATACACCAAGCCCGCCACCAGCAAACCCAGGGCCAGTCCGGCGGCGAAACCGCTCCAGCAGGGCGAGGCGACACGCGCCGGCGGCTTGACCGCAGTGGCACCTTTCTTCTTGCCGCCCTTGTTGCGCGGCGCCGGCTTGAAATCACTCACCATCTACATCGACTCAGGCGCCGAAACGCCCAGCAAACCGAGACCGTTGGCGATCACCTGACGCACCGCCTCGATGAGACACAGACGGGCATCGCGCAGCTCGGCCTCCTCCACCAGGAAGGGGTGGGCGTTGTAATAGGTGTGGAAATCGTTGGCCAGCTCGCGCAGATAATGGGCGATCTGATGGGGTTCCCGGGCCAGCGCGGCGGCCTCCACCAGCTCGGGATAGCGCGACAGACGCTCGAACAGGGCCTGTTCGTGGCCTTCCACCAGGCGATGCAGGTTGGCCTCACCGCGGACACGGTCCCACACCAAACCTTTCTCCCGCGCCTGACGGAACACACTGCACACCCGGGCATGGGCGTACTGGATGTAATAGACCGGGTTGTCGGCGGATTGCGACTTGGCCAGATCGAGATCGAAGTCCAGATGCTGCTCACAGCGGCGCATCACGTAGAAAAAACGCGCCGCATCGGTTCCCACCTCCTCGCGCAACTGGCGCAGGGTGACGAATTCCCCCGAACGGGTGGACATCTGTACCTTCTCGCCACCGCGATAGAGCACCGCGAACTGCACCAGCAACACCTCGAAGCGATCGACATCGCAGCCCAGGGCCTGCAGCGCGGCGCGCACCCGCGGCACATAACCGTGATGATCCGCCCCCCAGATGTCGATCACATGCTCGAAGCCCCGCTCGAATTTCTCCAGGTGATAGGCCACATCGGAGGCAAAATAGGTGGGCTCGCCGTTGTCACGGATCAAGACCCGGTCCTTCTCATCACCGAAGGCACTGGAACGGAACCACAGGGCACCGCCTTTCTCATAGGTGTGACCACCCTCGCGCAGGCGCTCCACCGCCCGCTCCACCGCCCCCGAGGCCACCAGTGAACGCTCGGAGAACCACGCTTCATAGACCACCCCGAAGGCCTCCAGGTCCTCGCGGATGTCCTCGAGGATGGCCGAGAGCCCCAGATCGAACACCTCGCGCCACTCGGCCTCGCCCAACAGGGCCTTGGCCCGGGCGATGAGGGCATCGATATGGACCTCCTTGTCCCCTTGCGGGGCATCGGGCGGCAGATCGGCGAACACCTCCCCTGCGGGCCGGCACAGCCGCTCACCCACCGCCTCGCGCAGGCGGGCGGCGATCCCGCGCACATAGTCCCCACGATAGCCGTTGCTGGGAAAAGGCACCGTCTCACCGCAGGCCTCCAGATAGCGCAGCCACACGCTCACCGCCAGGATGTTCATCTGCCGCCCGGCATCGTTGACGTAATACTCGCGGTGCACCTGATAACCCACCGCGGCCAGCAGATCGGCCACCGCCGCCCCATAGGCGGCACCGCGGCCATGGCCCACGTGCAGCGGCCCGGTAGGATTGGCGGAGACGAACTCCACCTGCACCCGTCGCCCGGCACCGATGTCCGAACGGCCATAGGCCTCTCCGGCCTCCAGGATGTGACTCACCACCCGCGGCCAGGCCTCGGGCACCAGGGTGAAATTGATGAACCCGGGACCGGCGATCTCCACCCGCTCGATCTCGGGGGACGACGGCAGGGCCGCCACCAAGGCCTGGGCGATCTCCCGGGGATTGCGCCGCGCCGGCCGCGCCAGCGCCATGGCCAGATTGGTGGCGAAATCACCATGGCGGCGGTCACGGGTCCGTTCCACATGCACCGCCACCTCGGTATCGGCAGGGATCAAGCCCTGGTCACGCAAACGATCCAGGGCGGCGCTCAACAGGGTCTGGATGTGATCTTTCAAGCTCGTTCTCCCGAGGGAGGAAGGAAAAGGGCCGAATTCTAAAACAAAATACCGCTCAACGGCGCAGGTCGATGCGTTTCTCCCGCCCCGAGAGCAACTGACGGATATTGCTGCGGTGACGCCACAACACCAGCACCGTCACCGCAGCCACGGTATACCACCACACCGGCGGCAGCTTCAGCCACCAGGCATACAACGGGGCCAAAAGGGCGGCTGTGAGCGCGGAGAGCGAGGAAATGCGGCTGACGGCGAACATCGCAATCCAGGTCCCCAACACCGCCAGGCCCAGCATCGGGGCACCGGCGATCATCACCCCAAAGGCGGTGGCCACCCCCTTGCCGCCCTTGAAGCCGAAGAACAGCGGATAGAGATGCCCCAAGAAGGCGGCCAGCGCCATCCCCGCCAACAACGGTTCGGGCAATCCGGCCAGCCGCCCCAGCAACACCGGGATCACTCCCTTGAGGACATCCCCCAGCAAGGTCAGGGCCGCGGCCTTTTTGCCGCCCACGCGCAACACATTGGTGGCCCCGGGATTGCCCGACCCCACCGTCCGGGGATCGGGCAGGCCCATGGCCTTTGCCACCAACACCGCACTGGATAGCGACCCGGCCAGATAGGCCCCCAACAACCACAAGACACTCATCCCGTCACCTTCGGTTCTCGCCGCCCCTGCGGCTGTGCCATTATAACCGCCCCCGACAACGGCCGATTTTCCCCATGGACATCATCTATCTACGTGATCTGCGCATCGACACCGTCATCGGCATCTTCCCCTGGGAGCGTGCCATCCGCCAGACGGTGAGCCTGGACCTGGAAATGGGCTGGGACATCCGCCGGGCCGCCGAGTCCGACCACATCGACCACGCCCTGGACTACAAGGCAGTGGCCAAGCGCATCATCGCCTTCGTGGAGGCCAGCGAATTCCAATTGGTGGAGACGCTGGCCGAACGCATCGCCCACTTGGTGCTGGAGGAATTCGCCGTCCCCTGGCTGCGGCTACGGGTGAGCAAGCCCGGCGCCATCCGGGGTGCCCAGGACGTGGGCGTGATCATCGAACGTGGCGAGCGTCCCTGATGCCCCGGGTGTTCCTCAGTCTGGGCTCCAATATCGAGCCCGAGCGTCACATCCAGGCCGCCCTCAGCGCCCTGGAAGCGGCATTCGGCCCGCTGGAGGTCTCCCCCATCTACCGTACCCAGGCCGTAGGGTTCCAAGGAGATCCCTTCCTCAACCTGGCGGTGGCCTTTCCCAGCGCGCTTCCCCCCCAGGCCATTCACGAGCGGCTGGACGCCATCGAACAGGCCCTGGGACGGCGACGGGACGGCCCCCGTTTTTCCTCGCGCACCATCGACATCGACCTGCTGCTCCACGGTGACATCGTGCTCGAGGACGGGCGGCTGATCCTCCCCCGTCCGGAGATCCTCACCCAGGCCTTCGTGCTGGTCCCCCTGTGTGACCTGGCCCCCGAGCTGATCCACCCCACCGAGGGCGCCCCCCTGGCGCGGCTCCTGGCACGGCTGGACTACGACCCCACGGCCCTGGAGCGGGTAACGCTCACTGACCGAGACTGCGCCCCCCGTCCACGGTGAGCACGTGGCCGGTGGTGTAATCCGCCTCCTCGATCAGATAACGCACCGCCCGGGCCACGTCCTCGGGACGTCCCTGGCGTTTCAAGGCGATGCGATCGAGGATCTGCCGCCGCGCCGCCTCCGCCAACGGCCGCTCCGGCCACAGGATCGCCCCCGGCGCCACTGCATTTACCCGCACCCGCGGCGCCAGTTCACGGGCCAACGACTTGGTGAGCATCACCAACCCGGCCTTGGCGATGGAATAGATGGGATGCCCCTTCAACGGCCGCTCGGCGTGGATATCGACGATGTTCACCACCGCCCCCCCACGCCGGGCCAATTCATTGGCCGCGGCCTGAACCAGGAAGAACGGTGCCTTGAGATTGCTACCCAGCAAATCCTCCCACTGAGATTCATCGGCCTCGGCCAAGGGGGTGGGATAGAAGCTGGAGGCATTGTTCACCAAGGCATCCAGCCGACCCCAGCGTTTCACGGCCGCCGTCACCAGCGCTTGGCGAGCCTCGGCCGACAACAGATCGGCCCCCAGGGCACAGGCGGAATCGGGACGCACGGCCTCCAGCTCGGCGCACAACCGCTCCGCCGCCCCCCGCGAACGGCGATAATGCACCACCACCCGCATGCCGTGGTGATGCAGCTCGCGGGCGATGACCGCCCCCACCCGGTGGGCGGCACCAGTGATCAGCACCACCGGCGGGTTATAATCCTCCCTCTCACCCATTCGACACCCCCATGATCCCCCGATCCGCCCGACTGCCCACTCCTGACCCCGCCGCCCAGGCCCACAGCGAGGCATTGGTGGCCCACATCCGCGATACCATCGCCGCCCGCGGCGGGCGGATCAGCTTCCGCGACTACATGGACCTGGCGCTCTACGCCCCCGGCCTGGGCTATTATACCGCCGGCGCCCACAAGCTCGGCGAGGGCGGCGACTTCACCACCGCCCCCGAGCTCTCGCCGCTGTTCTCCCGCTGCCTGGCCCGGCAATGCCTGGAGGTGCTGGAACGTAGCGGTGGCGAGATCCTGGAATTCGGCGCCGGCAGCGGGGTGATGGCCCGGGACCTGCTCGCTGAACTCCAGGCCCTCCAAGCCCTTCCCGAGCGCTATCTCATCCTTGAGCCCAGCCCCGATCTACGCCAGCGACAACGCACCACCCTGGCCACCTCACCCCTGGCCGAGTGGGCCGAGGCCCACGTCCACTGGCTGGACACCCTCCCCGATCAGTTCACCGGGGTGATCCTGGCCAACGAGGTGGTGGACGCCATGCCCATCCACCGCCTGTGGCTGGACGAGGACGGCCCCCGAGAGGCCTGGGTCGGCTGGGACGGGCGTTTCCGCTGGCAGGCCGAACCGCTCTCCAGCGCTGCCCTGGAGGCGCGTGCCGCCGTCATCGACGAACTCACCGAGGGCCGTCACCCCTACCTCACCGAGGTCAATCTGATGGGCGAGGCCTGGATGGAGAGCCTGGGCACCCTCCTGCACCGGGGCGCGGTGATCGTCATCGACTACGGCTTCCCGGCCCACGAGTTCTACCACCCCCAGCGCGACCAAGGCACCCTGATGTGCCATTACCGCCACCACGCCCACGACGATCCCTTCGTCTATCCCGGCCTGCAGGACATCACCGCCCACGTGGACTTCACCGCCCTGGCCAAGGCCGCCCAGCGAGGGGGACTGGAACTGCTGGGCTACACCGCCCAGGCCTTCTTCCTCATCGGTCTGGGGCTGGAAAGCCTGCTCGCCGAGACCCAAGGGCACGACTACCTGCGCCTGGCGCAACAGGTGAAGCGCCTCACCCTTCCTGGCGAAATGGGCGAACTGTTCAAGGTGCTGATGGTGGGACGGGGCGTGCACGGCCTCGCCCCCTCGGGATTCGCCTGGAACGATCGTCGAGACAGCCTCGGTCTCTAACGGAAGATGAGGTGCATCATCTTGCCGCCGGTCTTCTCCGCCAGGGTCTTGTATTCCCAATTGGTATCCGGATTCTCCGCGCCGATGGGCAGAGTGAACACCGGTGAGGGAATATTGAAATAGACGATGCGATCGGTGGAGGGCTCGTCACCGATGAGGATATAGGCCCCCGGCGCCGGGGCTGCCTTGGCCGCGTGCTTGAAGGCCTCGCCGATGGTCTCGTCGTGGCCCATGAAGGGGGCATCGGCCATCAGACGGTCGAACACCTCCCCCATGCTGCCCTGGTAAGTCTGGGCCTTGTGATCGGCGAACCAGGTCACCGCCGAGAGGCGCTTCTGTGAACGCACCACGATCACCCGTAGCACCGGGATGAGAAAGGTGGCCACCCCGTGCATGGAGCCGGTGGCATCGACCACCAGATGGATGTCCTTGCCGGGCAGATCGCGCAGCCCCTTGATGAACACCTCGAAGTCCTTGCGCCCCTTACCGTCAGCCAGACCGGCGGCGGACAGGGCACGGTCCATCTGGTCGGAGATGTCCATGCTGGCCATGGCATCCAGGCTCTCGGCCATGTGGGCGTTGCGCTGCCGCTCCTGCTGCAACTGCTCCTGGAGCGTGGCGATCTCCGCCTTCAAACGGGGGATCTGATCCTCGTTGGCCAGGCGATGGGAGATGAGGATCACCACCAACAGAAAGATGAAGGTGGCGAGCATGAGCAAGGCCACGTCCGAGAAACTCTCGTGAACGTTGTTCTGCAGCGGCTGCCTTCTCAGCGACATGGTGGCTCAGCAACGTCTCATTTGGCCATCAAACGACGGAAAAAGGCGCGGATGCGCTCCGTGGGCGTACCATAGAGATAGGCATGGGCCTCCGCCTCCTGACGCAAGACCCGCATGTACTGGCGGTGGGTCTCCACCAGTGCCTGCAGGGCATCCTTCTCTTGTGGATTCCAGGCGCGCTGACGCACATCGTGGAGCTGTCTCTCGAACTCGGCCAGGGTCTCCCGCGCCTCCAGGAAGGCCCGGCGCAGCTCATCGGTGTTCTGCCCCAAGGAACGGATCTGCGCCTCCAGGAAACTCAGATCCTTCTCCAGGGTGGGCTGCAGGTCGGTGGCGCAATAGACCAGACAGATGCGATGCATCGAGTCGGACAGACCCTCCACCGCATGCAGATTGATCTGCGCGAACACCCGCAGCAACACTCCCCCGAGAATGGCGCCCAGCAGCGTAGTATAGAAGGCGGTCCCCATACCACCCATGGCCTGGCGCAGGCCGCGCAACAGCTCCTCTTGATCCTCGCCCAGCGACTCCAGCGAACCGGTGAGGCCGGTGAGGGTGAGGGTGAGCCCCATCACCGTACCGATGAGCCCCAAGGTGATGAGAATGTTGCCCAACAACTCCACCATCCGCGAGGCACGGGCATAGGGCGAGAGCTCGATCTCGATCAACGCCCCCACATTGGGGGGCTGGTTGCTGTTGCGGGCCACCTGTTTCAAGGCCGAGAAAAACCGCTCCGAGGCGAAACGGCTGCCCTCATTCACCTCCAGCCCCGCCAGACCGTTCAATTGCGCCAAGCCCTCGAGCCGCTGCACCCGCAGATTCTCCCGCGTCACCATCATGGTGATGGTGAAACTGGCCAGCACCCCCAGGGCGAACAAAAACATGATGATCCAGGTGATGCGGCTGGTATCGTTCTCCACGAACTCCCAGACATCGGTGTCCTGATAGAACGACAGATACACCGCCAGCGCCGCGGCGGCCCAGATCACCCACAGGAACAACGGGCGGTAGCCGCGTTGTTGATTGAAGTCCTGACTCATCGCTACCCGCTCACCCGACCGGCGTCACTTACGAAACAGAAACCAGAACAAAATGCTCAAGAGGATACTCACGACAATGGAGGTGGTGAGGGGAAAATAAAAGCGGAAATTATCGCGTTCGATGACGATATCGCCGGGCAGGCGCCCCAGCCCCAGCTTGCTCAGCCAAGGCCAGAGCACTCCCAGCAGGACGAGAATGACACCGACGGTGATGAGCCAGCGGGACATCGCCTCCTCTAGATCGTCTTCACCCCCTCACGGGTACCCAACAACAACACGTCGGCGGGGCGACGGGCGAAGATGCCCACGGTCACCATGCCGGCATACTGATTCAACTCACTCTCCAGGGCCACCGGATCGGTGATCTGCAGATTGTGTACATCCAGGATGTGATTGCCGTTGTCGGTGACGAACCCCTCCCGCCACTGCGGACGCCCGCCCAGCTTGACCATTTCCCGGGCGATGTAGGACCGCGCCATGGGGATTACCTCCAGGGGCAGGGGGAAGGCACCCAGTACGTCCACCAGCTTGGTCTCATCGGCGATGCAGACGAAACGCCGCGCCACCGCAGCGACGATCTTCTCCCGGGTGAGCGCCCCGCCGCCGCCCTTGATGAGGTGGCGATGGCGGGTGGCCTCGTCCGCCCCATCCACATAGACCGAGATGTCGTCCACTTCGTTCAGGTCCAGTACAGGAATCCCGTGGGAACGCAAGCGCTCCGCCGAGGCCTCCGAACTGGCCACGGTGCCGTCGATCTTGTGTTTGATCCCGGCCAGATAATCGATGAAATGATTGGCGGTGGAACCGGTGCCCACGCCGACGATGGTGCCCACCTCCACATACTCCAGCGCGGCCTTGGCCACCATCTTCTTCAATTCGTCCTGAGTCATCTCCACTCCTAATAAATTGTTATCATTGCGCGTCAACCGGAAAGCATACCCACTCGGGAGGCGGGATGAAAGCGCCCCCGAGCCACGCCATGAGCTGCCCGCCACCATGAAAATCCATTACCTGGAACGCATCCTCAAGGCCCGGGTCTATGACGTGGCCGACGAGACTCCGTTACAGCCCGCGCCACGCCTGTCGCAGCGTACCGCCAACACCGTGCTGCTGAAACGCGAAGATCTGCAGCCGGTGTTCTCCTTCAAGCTGCGGGGGGCCTTCAACAAGATCTATCACCTCTCTGCGGAGAAACGCGCTGCCGGCGTGATCGCCGCCTCGGCGGGCAACCACGCCCAAGGCGTAGCCCTGGCGGCACGCCGGCTGGGCCTGCGGGCGGTGATCGTCATGCCCAAGACCACGCCACCCATCAAGGTGGAAGCGGTGCGCGCCCTGGGCGGCGAGGTGATCCTCCACGGCAGCACCTACGACGAGGCCCACGATCACGCCCGCGGCCTCACCAGCGCCGAAGGGCTCACCTTCATCCCCCCCTACGACGACCCCGAAGTGATCGCCGGGCAGGGCACGGTGGCGATGGAGATCCTACGCCAGCACCCCGACCCCATCCACGCCGTGTTCGTCCCCGTGGGCGGCGGCGGACTCATCGCCGGGATGGCGGCCTACATCAAGGCCCTGCGCCCGGAGATCCGGGTGATCGGTGTGGAACCCACCGATGCCCCCAGCCTCCACGCCGCCCTGGAGGCGGGGGAGCGGGTGATCCTGCCGCAGGTGGGCATCTTCGCCGACGGCGTCGCCGTGCGCCAAGTGGGCGAAGAACCCTTCCGCATCGCCCGGGAGCTGGTGGACGAGGTGATCCTGGTGGACGAAGACGCCATCTGCGCCGCTATCCAGGACATCTTCGAAGACACCCGCGCGGTGGTGGAACCCTCCGGCGCCCTGGCGGTGGCCGCCTTGAAGCAGTACGTGCAACGCGAAGGGCTGCGGGGAACCACCCTGGTGGCGATCAACAGTGGTGCCAACATGAACTTCGACCGCTTGCGCCACGTGGCCGAGCGGGCCGCGTTGGGGGAGGGTCGGGAGATCCTGCTAGGGGTGACCATCCCTGAACGGCCAGGCAGTTTCCGGCGGTTCTGCCACCTCATCGGTGCCCGCCACATCACCGAATTCAACTATCGCTACCACGACCCTCAGCGGGCTCAAGTGTTTGCCGGTGTGCAACTACGCGAAGGGGAACGCGAGAAGGCGCAACTGCTGGAACGCATCGCCTCCGAGGGCTTCGAGGTCCACGACCTCAGCGACAACGAGCTGGCCAAGATCCACGTACGTGACATGATCGGCGGTCGCGGCCCGGCGCGCCACGAACGCCTCTATCGCTTCGAATTCCCAGAACGCCCCGGCGCCCTGCTGCGTTTCCTCAACCACATGGGTCAACGCTGGAACATCAGCCTGTTCCATTACCGCAACCACGGCGCCGCCTACGGACGGGTGCTGGTGGGGATCCAAGTCCCCCCCGCGGACCGGGAGGAATTCCAGCACTTCCTCGACGGACTGGGCTACCCCTACTGGGACGAGAACGACAACCCCGCCTACACCCTGTTCCTGCGCCCCTGACAAGCGGGCGGGCGCAGCGGCTCAATCGGCCAGAGCCAACGAGGGCTGGGCGGGATGGGCGTGATCGTTCTCCACCCACTCCAGCAGCGGCGCCCACTCCTGGCGCTCGCGTTCGCTGAGCTCGGGCTCCATGTCCCACAGGCTCAGGCCCTCCTGGGCCGCGCGCAGATAGACCCCCGACTCGCTGAACGAGGCGATGAAGGGAATGTTGAGATTGGTGAAGATGCGTTGCAGGGTGTAGAAGGCCGGGCTGTAGGGCGTCACCCGGTTGGCCACCACCCCCCACTGGGCGCGGCTGAGATAGGCCCGGCGGAACTGGGCCAGGGTACGCAGGAAGGCCGCGGTGGCACGGATATCGATGGGAGAAGGGATCACCGGGATGAGCAAGCGATCCACCTTGCGCAACTCGGTGACGAAGCGGTTGGGATCGAAACCGGCCGGGGTGTCGACGATCAGCCAATCGGTATTCAACGGTGCCCGCATCTGCCAGGCCCGGGTCATGGTGGGGCCATTGCGCCGCTCGCGGATCCCATGGATCCGCGCCGCGGAGGCGGGACGTTGAGCCAGCCAATCGTTACTGGACCCCTGGGGATCCAGATCTTTCAACGCCGTCGTCCCGCGACGGGCGAAATACCCCGCCAAGGTGGTGGCCAAGGTGGTCTTCCCACTGCCCCCCTTGGCATTGACAACCATGATCGTCCGCATCGTAGCCTCGCTCATCCCACTTGACCCGGCCGCCGGCGGCGGCCACATTCGCATGTCGCAGTGGCTCTTTCCTGCAATCGACCGCTGACGGAAAGAGCTTTAATCCCGACACAAGGACGAACCAAGCAAGATTCGGGCACGGAACCCGATCGAGGAATACGGCCATGTGCGGTATCGGCGCCCTGTTTCACGCCCACCCCAACGCCCCGGAAGTGGATCCCGCCCTCCTGGAGCGCATCAACCGCGCCCAGGCCCACCGTGGCCCCGACGGCGCCGGCATCTGGCGCGACGACGGTATCGGCCTGGCCCACACCCGCCTGGCTATCGTCGACATCCGCGGCGGCGCCCAACCGATGCACGACAGCGAAGGCCGCTACGTCCTGAGCTACAACGGCGAGATCTACAACTACCAAGCCCTGCGCCGCGAACTCCTCCAGGCCGGGGAGACCCTGCACAGCCGCTCCGACAGCGAAGTGATCCTCGCCCTCTACCGCCGCCATGGCCCGGCCTGCCTGCACCGCCTGCGAGGCATGTTCGCCTTGGTGATCTACGATCGCCAGCAGCGCAGTCTGTTCGCCGCCCGTGACCGGCTGGGAATCAAACCCCTGTTCTACCACTGGGATGCCGGCCGCCGGCGGCTGCTGATCGCCTCGGAAATGAAGGGGCTGTTCGCCACCGGCCTGGTGGAGCCCGCCTGGGACCTGGAATCCCTCGCCGGCTATTTCCATCACCAGTTCAGCGTCGCCCCCCACACCCCCTTTCAAGACATCCGCGAGCTGCCCCCTGGCCACAGCCTGCAACTCTCCAGCGAGGGCGGACTGCGGCTACAACCCTACTGGGAGCTGCGTTTCCCCCGCGAGGGGGAGCGTGAAGACGAAGACGACGAGGACCGCTGGCTGGAGCACCTCGCCCGGCACTTCGAAGACGCCGTCTGCTCACACACCATCGGCGAGGTCCCCATCGCCGCCTACCTCTCCGGCGGCATCGACTCCGCCTCGGTGGTCTGGCAGTTGCGCCACTGCCTGCCGCGCCAAGAGACCCTGCGCAGCTACTCCATCGCCTTCGACGACCCCCGTCTGGACGAACGGGAACGTTTTCAGGCCATCGCCCGCCACCTCAAAGTGGACAACCGCATCCTCGAACTCCACGGCGAACCCGAGGGTGGCTACCTGCCGCTGCTGGAACAGGCCCTCTATCACCTGGAACAGCCGCAACGGCTGGCGGTGGACCTGCCCCACCTGCTGCTCTCCCGCCTCACCCGCGACGACGACCGCAAGGTGGTATTCACCGGGGACGGCTCCGACGAAATCTTCGCCGGCTACGACTGCTTCCGTCAGGACCACATGCGACAAACAGGCAACCAACACCCCCATCAGCGGGAACGACTCTATCTGGAGCACTTCACCCAGTATTTCCCCCCCGACCACATGCGGCTACTGCTACGCCTGCACCGCCCGGCGCGGCAACGGCGGGTGGAACGCCGCTACGGCTGCTACCCCGCCTGGTACGATTTCTGGCAGATCCTC
>JALSHN010000244.1 GCA_026982215.1 Gammaproteobacteria bacterium | reverse complement strand
GAGGACCACCGCCGTCGCCATGGGCCGTGACATCCCCCCCTTGCTGCAGCGACTGCATCGCGCCTGCCTGCACCTGGAAGACGCCCTGCTGCTCAGTGGCGTATTGATCCTGATCCTGCTGGCCGCTTGGCAGATCCTCGCCCGCAGCCTGTGGGGCGGTGGCGTGAGCTGGGCGGAACCGCTGCTGCGCGCCCTGGTACTGTGGATCGGCATGCTCGGCGCCATGGCCGCCAGCCGTGGCGACGGCCACATCCGCATCGACCTCCTCGGCCGCCTGCTGCCGCCCCGCTGGCAGGGTCTCAACCAGCGGCTGGTGAACACCGTCAGCGCCGCCGTCTGTGCCCTCCTCGCCTATCAGGGCGGCCGCCTGGTGATCATGGACTACCACGACGCCACCCCCGCCTTCGGCAGCGTCCCTGCCTGGGTGATCGAACTGGCCATCCCCCTGGGCTTCGGCGTGATGGCGTTGCGCTTCGCCCTCCAGGCCCTCACCCGCCGGGAAGCGACCCCGTGACCGTCACCCTCATCCTCGTGGGCCTGGCCCTGCTCGGCGTTCCCCTGTTCGTCGTCATCGGCCTCTCCGCCCTCATCGGCTTCACCGCCTCCGAGACCGACCTCATGGCCGTGGCGGTGGAGTTCTACCGCATCGCCGAAATGCCCATCCTGCTGGCCATCCCCCTGTTCACCTTCGCCGGTTACCTGTTGAGTGAATCCGGCGCCCCTGCCCGCCTGGTGGCACTCACCGAGGCCCTGCTGGGGTGGATGCCTGGGGGACTGGCCGTGGTCGCCCTGGTGGCCTGTGCCCTGATGACCGCCTTCACCGGCGCCTCCGGGGTCACTATCGTCGCCCTTGGCGCCCTGCTCTACCCCGCCCTCAAACAGGCCGGTTATCCCGAAAACTTCAACCTCGGACTGATCACCTCCGCCGGCAGTCTCGGGGTGCTGTTCGCCCCCGCCCTGCCGCTGATCCTTTACGCCGTCGTGGTCCAGCAAATGGGCCTCGGCGAGCCCTTCACCGTGGACGACATGTTCACCGCCGGTCTGCTGCCCGGGCTGTTGATGATCGCCCTGCTGGGCCTCTATGCTGCCTGGACCGGCCCGAAACGCGAGCGGGAACCCTTCTCCTGGCCGCGGGCCATGCGGGCCTTGCGCCAGGCCCGCTGGGAACTGCCGCTCCCCTTCCTGGTGCTCGGCGGCATCTACTCCGGCCTGTTCGCCGTTTCCGAGGCCGCCGCCGTCACCGCCCTCTACGTCCTGGTGGTGGAAGTCCTCATCCTGCGCGAGATCCCCCTCACCCGCCTAGCGGGGATCGTACGCGAATCCATGACCCTGGTGGGCGCCATCCTGGTGATCCTCGGCCTCTCCCTCGCCTCCACCAACTACCTCATCGACGCCGAAATACCCGAACGCCTGTTCCAATGGGTCAACGCCCAAGTCTCCGATCCCCTCACCTTCCTGATCCTCCTCAACCTGTTCCTGCTGCTCCTCGGGACCCTGCTGGACGTCTTCTCCGCCCTGATGATCGTCGTCCCCCTGATGGTGCCGGTGGCCCTGGGCTACGGCATCGACCCGGTGCACCTGGGCATCATCTTCCTGGCCAACATGCAAATCGGCTACTTCACCCCGCCGGTGGGTATGAACCTGTTCATCGCCAGCCACCGTTTCGGCAAGCCCATCCTCCAGCTCTACCGCGCCACCCTGCCCTTTTTCTTCATCCTGCTGTTGGCGGTACTGCTCATCACTTACTGGCCCGCCCTCTCCCTTGGTCTGCTGGAACGAGGCTGACAAAATCACGGCACCACCGTAAAATAGAATCATTCTCATTATTGGTCCGGAACACCTCCATGCGCCGTCTGAGCCTCATCCTGCTGCTCCTGTGCTCCCTCCCCGCCCTGGCCGCCGACCCCCGCGGGGTGCTGCACACCCTCGACTACCTCTCGGTGGACTACCCCGGCGCCGTGGAAAACGGCCAAGTGGCCAACCCATTCGAATACGCCGAACAAGTGGAATTCGCCGGCAAACTGGTGGACGACCTCGCCACCCTCCCCGACCACCCCGAAAAGGCGCGTCTGTTGACCCAGGCCCGCGAACTGCGCCAGGCCATCCAGGACAAGGCCCCCGGCGAGGTCGTGAGCGCCCGCGCCCGCGAGCTGGCCCGTGAGCTGGCCCGGGCCTACCAAGTGACCACCACTCCCCGGCGTCCCCCCGACCTCGGCAGCGCCCCGGCCCTCTATGCCCGACACTGCGCCGCCTGCCACGGCGATCAAGGGCATGGTGACGGCCCCCAAGGGCGTGAGCTCGACCCCCCCCCCATCGACTTCCACGATCGGGAACGCGCCTTCCAGCGCAGCCTCTACGGCCTCTACAGCGCCATCACCCGCGGCGTGGAGGGCACCGCCATGCGCCCCTTCGACGAGCTCTCGGACGA
>JALSHN010000243.1 GCA_026982215.1 Gammaproteobacteria bacterium | reverse complement strand
CCATTCTGCAGAACCTGCCCGAGCTGTTCGCCGGCATGCAACTTCAGGAACTGGCGCTGGGTCTGTTGACCATTGCCATCCTGTTCCTCTTCCCCACCCGACTGAAGCGTTACCTGCCGCCGCAACTGGTGGCCTTGGTGGTCGGCACCGTCTTGTCGCTGATCCTGCTCGACATGGACGCCGTCCGCCGCATCGGCGAGATCCCCACCGGCCTGCCGGAATTCCAGATGCCGGTGTTCAGCGCCGAGCAGTGGCAGACCATGATCATCGACGCCCTGGTGTTGGGCCTGCTCGGCTGTATCGATGCCCTGCTGACCTCGGTGATCGCCGACAGCCTCACCGGCGGCCATCACAACTCGGACAAGGAACTGGTGGGACAAGGACTCGGCAACATCGCCTCCGGCCTGTTCGGCGGCCTGCCGGGTGCCGGCGCCACCATGGGGACCGTGGTCAACATCCAGGCCGGGGCGAAAACGGCACTCTCCGGCGTGGTGCGTGCAGCCATCCTGGTCATCGTAGTGCTCTGGGCCACGGGTCTGACCGCGGCCATCCCCCTGGTGGTGCTGGCCGGCATCGCCTTCAAGGTGGGTTTCGACATCATCGACTGGGAATTCCTGAAACGCGTCCACTTGGCCTCGCTCAAAGGTGCGGTCATCACCTATGGCGTGATCGCCCTGACGGTATTCGTCGATCTGATCGCCGCAGTGGGCATCGGCCTCTTCGTCGCCAACATCTTCACCATCAGCCGCCTGTCCGAAATCCAGGCCGACAACGTCCAGGCGGCGTGCGGCTCGGACAATGACAACATCGAATTGAGCGAACAGGAAAAACGGCTGCTGCGTCAGGCCGACCACAAAGTCATGCTGCTGAACCTCGAAGGCCTGATGAACTTCGCCGCCTCCAAGGAAATCACCAAGAAACTCTCCAGCCACGCGGACTGCAAGGCCATGGTCATCGACCTGACCCGCGTGATCCATCTCGGCGTCTCCGCGGCCCTGGCGCTGCAATCGGCCATCGACGACATGCTGGCCTCCGGTCATGAAATCTACGTCGTCGCCGAAGAAGGCCAACCGCTGCAGCGACTGCGCAAACTGGGGGTCATCAAACGCGTGCATCAGGACCATATCCTCGATACCCGCGAACGGGCCCTGGAGCTCGCCTTGCAAAACATGGGCTGAAAATCGCCGGCTCGCTCCCCGGCGGCCCCCCGCATCCTCCGGCGCCAGCGGACGATGGGACCGGATGAAGGCTTGGCGCCCCGCCTCGTCTTCGGCCAGACCCAGCGGACGAAACAACGCCCCTCCACCTCCAAAGTAGGGGGACCGGTATCCAAGTTGCTACACTCCTGCTGACCATGGATCGCTCCACAGTTTAGGCCGCCGCCCTTGTTGCTGCCGTGTCTCGGCATTCTCCTGCTGTTGCTGACCCTCCCCGCCCTGGCCCAGGAGGAGGCCCCCACCCGCTTTCGGGTGGAGATCGAGATCACCGGGGTAAAAGGGGAACCGCTGCGCAACGTCCAGGCCTTCCTCAGCCTCTACCGCGAACGGCGCCATCCCTTCCTCAGCCCCGCGATGGCCCAGCGTCTCTACGCCAAGGCCGAGGGCGAGATCCGCGCCGCCCTGCAGCCCTTCGGTCACTACCGCCCCCGCATCCGCGCACAACTGGACCGCAGCGACCCGCAGCGCTGGCGGGCCCGATTCCACATCGATCCCGGCCCCCTTCTGCCCGTAGCCCGTCTGGAGATTCGTATCGAGGGCGAAGGTGCCGACGACCCCGACCTCACCGCCCAGCTCCGCCACCTCCCCCTCAAAGAAGGCGATCCCTTCGACCACCGCCGCTACGAAGCCTTGAAACAACAACTGCTGGAGGCCGCCCTGGAGGTGGGTTACCCCGATGCCCGCTGGCAGACACGGCGTGCCGTGGTCGATCTCGCCAGCTACCAAGCCCGCATCCACCTAGTGCTCCATAGCGGCCCACGTTACCGCCTCGGACCGCTGCAGCTCGAACAAAACATCCTCGACGACGACTTCCTGCGGGCCTATCTTCCCTACCGACCGGGCACCCCTTATCGCCCGGCGGCCCTGCTGCAACTACAACGAGCCCTCAACGACAGCGGCTACTTCGCCCGTGCCGAAGTCCGCCCACTGATACGGTCTGCCCAGGGCCGCGCCATCCCTGTCGAGGCCCGTCTCACCCCCCTCCCCCCGGACCACTACGGCCTCGGCCTCGGCTACGGCACCGACACCGGAGCCCGCACCCGGCTCAAATGGAAACGGCGCTACCTCAACCGCCGCGGTCACCGCCTGCAAGCCGAGCTGTACCTGGCGCAAGTGGGCGACCACCAACGGCTGGCCTATCAGATCCCCCTGGCCTACCGAGACGCCAGCCAATTCACCCTCGACGCCAGCCGCCAGAGCGAGCGCATCGCCAACC
>JALSHN010000242.1 GCA_026982215.1 Gammaproteobacteria bacterium | reverse complement strand
TGTTGGACGCCCGCCCGGGCGACAAGAACGTCTGCCGAAAGGTTGTGCGGTTGGCTGAAGGCATCGAGAACGAGACGCCGGTCCACACCGCGCTGTTGCTCTACAAGGCCAGGGCCGTGCGTGGGCTCGGACTTCTGGACGCGGCGCGGGAGGCCCTGACGGGCGCCCTGCGCCGGAGGAAGGACCGGTCCGAGGAACTGCTTCGGGCGCTCAGGCACGAACGGGCCCTGGTTTACGAGGACCTCGGCCAGCGCCGGCGGGCGCGCAGCGAGCTTGAGAAGCTGTACGCCGAGGATCCGGATTACGAGGATGTGGCGGCCCGGTTAGGACTGTAGCGGAAATCCGAATCAACGCCGTTTCCGCCCCCTCGGGGATCTGCCGCTCTTTGAAAAGATATGTAAGCGCCCATTTTGACCGTTGAGTATCAACGGGTTAGGTGATATCCTGGCGGTGGAGAGTGGTTATAAAGAGGGTTGCAAGTGGGGAGCCACGTCCACCTCCTTCGTCCAGGCTCGTGGCCACACCGCTCCGGCGACCCTCTCGCCGATGCCGGCAGGCGACACCCACGCTCGCGGCGCGGCATCCGCATGACCCACGGCCGAACGGTTCCCTCATGGGCGACGGGTTGGACGTACCGAGTCGAGTCCAGAATCTGCCGCAGGGAGCCCCGTGGTCGATCGCGTTCGACGCCGGTGGGCCCGCCGGCGATGTCTCGAGCCTCCCGACGCCAGTCGGGTTGCACGTCGCAGTAGCGTCCTCCGGTCGACCAGGCTCCGCGCCGTTCGGTCGAGTCCAGCCGAACTTGTTACAATTGCTTCCATGAGCGACGAAGAGCGTTCCCGGGAACGGATCCTGCTCCCCTCGGGCGCACCAGCGGCGGCTAGGCGCGGTGGTGGTGTGGTCCTCCTGGTGGGGATGGCCCTGATGGGGGGGGCGTGGTGGCTCCTGCCCTGGGACCCCGGCGCACCGGGGGTGTTCCTCGTCGTCCTGCGCGTACTGCTGACGGCGGTGGGCGGCGCCTTCTGCGCCCTCGGCCTGGCCGTGGGTTGGAGTCGGTTGGGAGCGGAGGTGGACCGGGAGGCCGGTCGACTGGTGTTGCTGCGGCGGGTGGCCTTCTACACCGCGAAGCGGGTCCTGCCGCTAGACGATCTACACGGCGTCCGGCTCGTGGCCGCGGGCCTGCCGGGGATGGATACGCCCGCCTACCTCGAGTTCCGTCTGCGCGGACGTGGCTCCGTCACCTTCGGTTTCCCCGCCACGGCGGCTCCCCTGCGCACCCTGCTGGGCTGGCTGCGGAGCCACCTGGACCTTCCGGACGAGGCCTTCGAGGACACCGCGGCGGGTGCTCCGCTCCCGTCCCCCGACGAGGAGGCGGCCGCCGTCCTCGCCCGCCTCTCTGCCTCCCGGGTGATCCGCGCCTGGTGGAGCGCCGACGACATGACCCTGGAGTTCCCCCCCATGGGTTGGCGGGGCATCGCCCTGGGCCTGGCAGCCGTCGCCGCGGTCTCCGCCGCCTTCGTGGGCTTCCTCGGCTGGCAGTTCCTCCAGCGGCCCCACCCGCCGCCCGCGTGGGTCCCCTTCCTCTTCGGCCTGATCCCCCTCGCCTTCCTGTTGGCGGCCGTGCACCTGGCCCGCAAGAGCCTGCGCATCGACGTCTCCGGGGGCCTGCTGCGGGTGGAACAGCGTGGGCTCTTCCGCCACCGCCCCCGCACCTTCCTGCGTGACCAGGTCGTAGACCTGATGGTGCACACCCCGCCTCACGGTTCCGGCGAGCGCCCCCAGACCATCCTCACACTCCTGGCGAAGGGCCGATATCCCCTGTTGCACCTCACCCATCCCGCCCTGGACCGGCACCCGGAGGAATGGGAGGCCGTGGCCGAGGCGCTGAGGCACTACCTGACCCGGCGCTGAAGCCGTGGGGAGGGCGACCGAATCACAGACAGCGAATCACAGACCGAATCACAGACAGCCACCGACCGAATCACACGAATCACAGACAGCCACACGAATCACACACACGAATCACAGACAGCCACCAATTTCAAGTGGGATGCCGGGGGGGCGGTGGGGCAACAGGAGGGGCAGGAGACGAAAAGAAGCGGTTTGGCCATCCTTGGAAGCGTAGATGGCCGGCACATCTCAATAGGAAACCGCACTTTGCTTCAAGCCGCGCACGAAGCGCCGCAATTCGGGCGGTGGAAGTGCGGGCCCGGGGGTGGGCGGGAGAACCGGACTAGCCGTCAGGCGGCGCAGATGCGGATTTGTGGCGCTGCTCGCTCGACCCGCCGGAAGCGACAGGTTCGCCTTGAGATCGGCCATGGCCAAACAGTCGGGCCGCGACTCGAATCCCGTGGAACCAGCGGCGGTTGACGGTCGCCGCTTGAACCCGTATCTGGTCGACATTGCCGACAAAACGCCGGAAGATCTCCGGGAGTCGATCC
>JALSHN010000241.1 GCA_026982215.1 Gammaproteobacteria bacterium | reverse complement strand
ATGGCCAGGGTGCCACCGGAGGGGTTGGCCTGCCCCAGCAACGGCCCGATTTGCAGGATGATCAGGATGATGCCGATGCCGGACATGAAGCCCGATATCACGGTATAAGGCATCAAAGTGACATATTTCCCCAGGCGCATGAGGCCGAACAGGATCTGGAACAGCCCCGCCATGATGACCACGGTGAAGGCCATGGCCATGCCGTTTTCAGGATCACTGGCGACCAAGGTGGTGATCACGGCGGTGAACACCACCGTCATCGGACCGGTGGGTTCGGAGATCAATGTGGGTGAGCCGCCGAACAGGGCGGCGAACAGGCCGACGAGAATGGCACCGTAGAGCCCGGCCTCGGCACCGGCACCCGAGGCCACGCCGAAGGCCAGCGCCATGGGCAGGGCCACCACCGCTGCGGTGACGCCCCCGAACAGGTCTCCTCGAACGTTCTTCAGACTGATTTCATTGAACAATTTCATGGCGCAGGCACTGTGGTCTCAAAAATGGCGGCGAGAGTAGCATTGGAGGCCCACCGATGACAATGGAGCTGACCAGTGTATGTCGGGGTTGTTGAAAAAAAACTTAACGAATGACTTGGTTGTTCAGGGCGAGGTGTGTAAGCGACCGACTCGCCGCGGTTCGCGCAGCGATTCCAGTTCTCCGGGTGAGGCCTTCCCCCTTCCCGAGGCCCTAGGCAGCGGGAAACGCGGGAGAAGGGGGAGTTCAGGTTAGAGCGTCACCCCAAATAAAGCGGGAAGGTAGGAAGGTGTGGTGGGAAAACTAGAAGAAAATGGCGCGCCCGGAAGGATTCGAACCTCCGACCACCTGGTTCGTAGCCAGGTACTCTATCCAACTGAGCTACGGGCGCGCTGAGGCGAGCAATTATGCTGAGGTGTAGGGGGCGTGTCAACCGTGGGGCCCGTCGTCCCACACTTGCCGCCCGGGGCAGGGGAGTCGGGTTTGCCAGCGGGAGGGCGGGTTACCGTTCGGGGGATATCCCGGGTGTTCAATCGCGCGGGTTCTCATAGAAAATGTAATTGGTGGAGTAGTCGCTGAATTCAAAATACATCCGTTTCTCGCCGGGGTCTTTCTTATAGTTTTGATTCTCGTCCAGCACACCGTAGCCGAAGCGGTAGGGGCGAGGCTGGTCACCGGTGGAGGTGGCATAGGCAGTGGAGATCTTGTCGATGTTGATGAAACGCTTCACCAGTTTGTCGCCGGCATAGACGTCCAGCACGCCATCGACGCCGGTGTAGTTCTGCATCACCCGCCCGATGCGGTTTTGGGTCTCTTGGGTGCAGCCGGCGACGAGCAGGGCGCCGAGCATCAGGATGACCATTCGTGACATGGGTTGTTTCTCCTGTCCGTGAAGGGGACGACGGCGTTCAGGATAGCGCGAATCTCGACTATTGGCACGGAAGCTGCTGAGCACATGGCATGAACGCTCAGTTTGCCAGTGAGGCCTATTTCGACGGCGCCGATCTCAGCCTGTTGCGCGCCCGTGCCCGCACCCAGGGGAATGATCCCGCGGTGCTGCGGCAGGCGGCACGCCAGTTCGAGTCGCTGTTCGTGCGCGAGATGCTGAAAAGCATGCGTCAGGCCAGTCTCGGCGATCCCTTGATGGAATCGGAAGCCACCGGTTTTTATCGTGACATGTTCGATCAACAACTGGCCTTGGATCTGGCCCGTTCCGGTGGCCTGGGCCTGGCCGATGCCTTGGTGCGCCAGTTGAGCCCCGGCCAAAACGCCGTGCGTCCGCGGGAGGGCGGGTATCCCCTGCCGCCCCGGCAAACCCCTGCCGAGGAGACGGCGGAGGCGGTGGAACGGGGAGATCCCCAAGGTTTCATCTCTGCCTTGCTGCCCCTGGCACGTCAGGCCGCGACACGGCTGGGGGTGGCGCCGGAGGTGCTGGTGGCCCAGGCGGCCTTGGAAACCGGCTGGGGGCGACATGTGATCCGTGACGCGGATGGCCGCTCTTCCCATAACCTGTTCAACATCAAGGCGGGCAGTGACTGGTCGGGCGGGACAGTGGTCAAGTCCACCTTGGAGTTCGACGCCGACGGCCTGCCCTATCGGGAGCGGGCGCGTTTCCGGGCCTATCCCGATTATGCCGCCAGTTTTCGGGACTATGCCGAGTTCGTCGCCTCGCGGCCGCGTTATCGAGAGGCCCTGGCCAGGGCGGATGATCCGCGGGCCTATCTGGAGGCCCTCGCCGGGGCCGGTTATGCCACCGATCCCCGTTATGCGGACAAGATCATGGCCATTTTGAGCCGTGAACCGGCCCTGGAGAGCGGGCTGGTCCGGCCGACAACCCCTGAGGAGGGGTGATCCCTGAGGAGGAATCACCATGGGCGCAGGCGATATTCTGGGTGTGGGCATTTCGGGATTGCTGGCCTTCCAGCGTTCTCTGAACACCGCCGGCCAAAATATTTCCAACGTCAACACCCCGG
>JALSHN010000240.1 GCA_026982215.1 Gammaproteobacteria bacterium | reverse complement strand
TGGTGAGCTTCGTCACTTTCGCGCTGATGGGGCTCAACTATGCCATGTTGCTCGGGGCCTTGGTGGGCTTTTCGGTGGTGGTGCCGTACATCGGCGCGGTGGTGGTCACCGTGCCGGTGGCCCTGATCGCCTTCTTCCAGTGGGGCTGGGGCTCGGAATTCATCTATCTGATGGTGGCGTATGCCGTCATCCAGGCCCTGGACGGCAATGTGTTGGTGCCGTTGCTGTTCTCCGAGGCGGTGAACCTCCATCCGGTGGCCATCATCGTGGCGATCCTGTTCTTCGGTGGCCTGTGGGGCTTCTGGGGGGTGTTCTTCGCCATCCCCCTGGCGGCCCTGGTGAAGGCGGTGATCGATGCCTGGCCGCGAAAGGCCGCCGCCGACCCCCCTGGTTGAGTCAGAGAATCTCCGAGGCGTAATCGGACAGTCGCGAGCGTTCCCCCCGCTGCAGGATGATGTGGGCCGCATGCGGCCAGTCCTTGAAACGGTCCACCACGTAGGTCAGCCCCGAGGTGGTCTCGGTGAGATAGGGGGTGTCGATCTGGGCCACGTTCCCCAAGCAGACCACCTTGGTGCCCGGCCCGGCGCGGGTGATCAGGGTCTTCATCTGCTTGGAGGTGAGATTCTGCGCCTCGTCCAGGATCAGGAAGCGGTTGTGGAAGGTGCGCCCGCGCATGAAGTTCAACGAGCGGATCTTGATGCGGTCGTGCACCAGCTCCCGGGTGGCGGCGCGTTCCCATTCCGTGCCCTGGCGCCCGGCGAGGACCTCCAGATTATCCATCAACGCCCCCATCCACGGGGTCATCTTTTCCTCCTCGGTGCCGGGGAGAAAGCCGATGTCCTCGCCCACCGGGACCGTCACCCGGGTCATGACGATCTCCTGAAAGAGCTTGTGTTCCAGGGTCTGAGTGAGGGCGGCGGCCAGGGCCAGCAGGGTCTTGCCGGTCCCGGCCATGCCCACCAGGGTGACGAAATCGAACTGGGGGTCCAGCAGCACGTTCAAGGCAAAGTTCTGATCGGGATTGCGGGCATGGATGCCCCAGACGTCACGTTGTCCGCCGTAGTCCTCCAGTAGTTCCAGCACGGCTTCGTCACCTTGCCGTTCCCGTACCACTGCCTGGAAACGGTGATCGACACTGTGGATGAATTGGCCAGGATGCCATTCGGCCACCTGCGAGTGACGAAGGCGGTAGAAGGTGCGGGTCTCCTCGTGCCAGGAGGCCACCCCATCGCCCAGCGCCTCCCAGAAGCCCTCGGGGAGCTCGAAGCGGCCGCTGTAGAGCAGATTGACGTCCTCGAGGACCTGGTCGTTCTGGTAGTCCTCGGCGCGCAGCCCCAGAGCAGCGGCCTTGATGCGCAGGTTGATGTCCTTGGAGACCAGCACCACCTCGCGATCGGGAAGGAGCTCTCCCAAGGCCAGGGCAGTGGCCAGGATGGTGTGATCGGCCTGGTTGCCGGGCAGGCTGGCGGGGAGGGGGTGGGCCAGTTCCTGGGTCTGGATGAACAGTCGGCCCGCCGCCTGTTCGCTACCCTGGTTCAGGGGCAGACCGTTGACGATGTCCTCGTGACTGGCATGGCGCACCAAGTTTTCGAGAAAGCGGCTGGCTTGGCGGGTGTTGCGCGCCAGTTCGGAGTGTCCCTGTTTGTGGCGGTCGAGCTCCTCCAACACCACCATGGGCAGGAAGACGTCGTGCTCCTGGAAACGGAACAGGCTGGTGGGATCGTGCATCAGGACGTTGGTGTCCAGCACGAACAACCGGGATCGGGTGGATTGGTTCATCCGTGGAGCTCGCGCAGGGTCTCCAACACCGCTTGGGCGTGGCCGGGCACCTTCACCTTGCGCCATTCCCGGCGCACCACGCCCTCGGGATCGATGAGAAAGGTGCTGCGTTCGATCCCCATCACCTTCTTGCCGTACATGTTCTTCTCTTTGATGACGTCGAACACTCGGCACAGGGTCTCGTCAGGGTCGGAGATGAGTTCGAAGGGCAACTCCAGCTTGGCCTTGAAGTTTTCGTGGGATTTGAGGCTGTCGCGGGAGACGCCGAAAATTTGGGCGCCCAGGGCCTGGAATTGCTGATAGAGGTCACGGAAGTCCTTGGCCTCGTTGGTGCAGCCGGGGGTATTGTCGCGGGGGTAGAAGTAAAGCACCGTCCACTGGCCCCGGAGATCGTCCTGGGTGATGGTGCGACCGGAGGTGGCCTGGGCCTGGAAGGGGGGAATGGGATGGTCGATGGCGACGGTGGTCATGGGGTACCTCGTCTGATTTGACTGATGTGATTCCCGGCGATTCTCCCCGCCCCCCGCGCCTTGTCAATACCGGGGGGCTTGAGTACCATGCGCCTTCCCCCGGAAGTACGGAGCCTTTCCCCATGTTTCACGGCAGTATGGTGGCCCTGGTCACGCCCATGCACCCCGATGGGGCAGTGGACTGGGAGGCCCTGGAGCGCTTGGTGGAGTTCCATGTGGAGA
>JALSHN010000239.1 GCA_026982215.1 Gammaproteobacteria bacterium | reverse complement strand
CAGCAGCGACAGCGACAACGCGATCAGGACTCGGCCCATGGCACACCTCCACTCGGGATATCCGAGGGGATTGGACCACAAGCCGCGGGCGCCGTCACCCTGGACCGGGAATTGCATTCATGCCACCGAGACGACAGCGAGACCTCGCCATGACCGACAGCGCCCTGATCTTCACCGACGACAGCCTGAGCGAACTGCTGGAAGACACCCCGAATCATGCCGCACCCCCGGCGGTGACCCAGGCGGCGCTGTTACGCATCGCCGGGCAGTTGCAGATCACCCTGCTGCCCGAGCGGGTGTTGTCCCTCTACTTCCAGCAGCTGCGGCCACATGTCCCGGTGGACGGGATGATCTACCGCCATGAGGCCCTCGCCCTGGAACACCGCTGCGGCCGGCGTACCCGCCACCGTATCCGTTACCGCCTGCTGGCCGAGGGACAGGAACTGGGTGAGATCACCTTCCACCGTGCCCGCCCTTTCGAAGAACAGGAAACCGAAGTGCTGGAGACCCTGTTGGGCGCCTTGGTCTATCCGCTGCGCAACGCCCTGCTCTATCACCAAGCCGTCCAGGCCTCGCGCCGCGACCCCCTCACCGGGCTGTGGAACCGCAAGGCGCTGGACGAGGCACTGCATCGGGAAATCGAGCTGGCACGCCGATCCCATCGACCGTTGTCATTGGTGGTCTTCGACGTGGATCATTTCAAACGGATCAACGACCGCTTCGGCCACGACGCCGGTGATGCCCTGCTGCGCTGCATCGCCGCCGTGGCGGAACGGTGTTGCCGTGCCAGTGATATCGTCTACCGCTATGGCGGCGAGGAATTCGTCCTGCTGCTGGGCAACACCGACCAGTTGGGCGCCTGCCGGGTGGCCGAACGGCTGCGCCGTCAGGTGGCCCGCAGCCGCTGCATCCACCACGAGGAAGAACTGCGCGCCACCGTGAGCCTGGGCGTGGCCACCTGGCGGGAAGGCGAGACGGCAGAAACGCTGTTCCGCCACGCCGACGAGGCCCTCTACCAAGCCAAGGCCGCCGGCCGCAATTGCGTACGCAGCCACACCGAGGCTGCGGAGGTCAAGAACGGCTGAGTCGTCCCTGCGGGCAACGAGGCTGCAACGGACACGCCGTACAGCGCGGCCGCACCCGGCAATGGACCTTGGCATGACGCACGATCAAGGCGTGGTATTCATTGAACAACGCCGGATCAGGCTCCAAGCCGTCCTCGAACCAGGCCCGCAGGCGCTCGTAATCCCATTCTGCGCTCACCAACCCCAAGCGGGAGAACAGCCGGCGGGTGTAGGCATCGATGACGAACACCGGTCGCTCGAAGGCATAGAGCAGGATGTCGTCGGCGGTCTCTGGGCCGACCCCATGGACCGCCAGCAACGCCCGACGCAGGGGTTCGGTCTCCCAGCGTGACAGGGCCTCCCATTCTCCCTGGGCCAAATACCAGCGGCAAAAGGCCTGCAGACGGCGGGCCTTGACATTGAAATACCCCGCCGGGCGGATCCACTCACCCAACCGGGTGGGCTCGACCCCGGCCAGCACCTGGGGATCCAGGGCCCCTTCCTCCTTCAGGCGTTCAATGGCCCGTTCCACGTTGGTCCAGGCGGCGTTCTGGGTCAGAATCGCCCCCACCATCACCTCGAACGGGGTCTGGGCCGGCCACCAACCCTGGGGACCGTAATGGGCCAACAAGTGCTGGAACACCTCCCGGCGGACACTCACCGCCTACCCTCTCCCGCCGCCTCGACCAAGGCCTGTAATGCGGCCACCTGGACCTCGTCCAGCTCCCGCCAATGGCCCCGACGCAGTCGGGGCGGCAGCTCCACCGGGCCGTAGCGGACCCGGATCAGCCGGTTCACCACCAGGCCCTGCGAGGCAAACAGCCGCCGCACCTCGCGGTTGCGCCCCTCCCGCAGGGTGACCCGATACCACCGATTGGCCCCCTCACCGCCGGCCTCCTCCACGCTCTCGAAGGCTGCCGGACCGTCGTCCAACATCACCCCTTGCAGCAACCGCTCACGCATGGCCTCGTCCAGCCGGCCCAGCACCCGCACCGCATACTCGCGCACCAGGGCAGCCCGGGGATGCATCAGTCCATGGGCCAGGTCACCGCTGGTGGTGAACAGCAACAAACCCGAGCTGTTGATGTCCAGCCGCCCCACCGCCACCCACCGCCCACCCCGCAGTTTGGGGAGACGATCGAACACCGTCGGCCGCCCCTGAGGATCGGTGCGGGAAACGATCTCTCCCTCGGGCTTGTGATAGGCAATCACTCGCGCCGCCTTGGGACGCAGACGGGCCGCCGGCACCAAGCGGCCATCCACCCGCACCTTGTCGCCGGGACCGATGCGCTGCCCCAACTGGGCCCGCACCCCGTTGACCTTCACCCGCCCGGCCTCGATCATCCGCTCCACTTGGCGGCGGGAACCGAAACCGGCCCGGGCCAGGGCCTTTTGAAGACGCTCCCCCGGA
>JALSHN010000238.1 GCA_026982215.1 Gammaproteobacteria bacterium | reverse complement strand
CGCTGGGCTTTTTGCCCCGGACAAAACAACGCCTTACACACAACTTTTTGCCTGCCAGGAGTGTTTTCCGTGCCCTGCTATTGCGCCCACGATCACGCCGCCGCCCGGCTGTTTTCCCGCTTCGCCCGCCGCTACCGCCGTCGTTTCGCCCGCGGCCACTTCGAACCCGTTCAGCGTCGATTGCTCGATGCCTTGTCCGAGCTGGGCCTGGAGGGCGCTGAACTCTTGGAGATCGGCTCCGGCGTGGGCGCGCTCCATTTGCATTTGTTGGAACAGGGGGTGGCCCGCGCGGTGGGGGTGGATCTCTCCCCCAAAATGATCGAGGAGGCCCGAAGCTGGGCGGAAGAACGGGGCCTGGGCGAGCGGGTGGATTACCGCGTGGGGGACTATCTCGTGCTGGCCGATGAGATCGCCCCCGTGGACATCACCGTGATGGACAAGGTGATCTGCTGCCATCCCCTTGGGCCGGAGCTGGTGGCCACTGCCCTGCCCCACACCCGGCGGGCCCTGGCGCTCAGCTACCCCCGGATCAGCGCAATCACCCGGATGGGCGCACGCTTGGTCAACGGGGTGATGGCCCTGTTGCGATCCGAGTTCCGCGTCTATCTGCACGATCCCGAGACCATCGAGGCCGTTGCCAAACACCATGGCTTCCTCAAGCGACGGGAAGGCACGGCGGGATTCTGGCAATTCCAACTCTTCGTGCGCGGCCAGTGACAACCAAAACAAAAAGGCCCCGCCGAGGCGGGGCCAAAAAGGCGCCGTGTGCTCGCCACGCCGCGCTAAAAACCGGCCTGCAGGGTGGCCACGGTGTTGGTGGCATCCAGATCGCCACCGAACTTCACCAGATCCAGGCTGGCCTTGAGGTTGGGTTTCCACAGCCAGGTGAGCCCCAGCGAGGTGGAGGTACCCTTCTGGTCCATGGGCCTCACCATGGAGCCCATCATCATGTCCATCCAGTAGGTGGCGGAGACGAAGCCCACCGAGGCGGAGAGCCGATCCATCAGCCCCACCTCGGCAAGGATGCCGATGGCGCTATTGTCACCACCGGTGGAGAGGTTGTACCAGTTCTTGGCATTGGCATCAGACTTGGGCGCGGTGGCGTAACTGGCATAGAGCCCGAAGGGTCGGCCGGCGGCCTGGCCTTGGACCTGAACGTCGAAGGTGGTGGCCTTGGCGTCCAGGCGGCCCTCCGGGGTGGTGGTCTCACCGAGATAGATCTGGGTACCCACCCCCACGTCCAATCCCGCCAGGGTGGGGGTCCACACCGCACGCAGATAGGAACCCAGCTTGGGGCTGGCGAAGTGTTCCACCTTCTGATCGGCGATGTATTGGGAGACGTAGACATAGCCCAGGCTGTTCTGTGCCGAGACCCCGAAACCGGTGGCGGCACCGGCCATGGGCATGCTCATGTCACCCATGAACTGACTCATCAAGGTGGCGCCATGCTCCATGTGCAGGCCGATGGCACCCATGGCGTTGTTGCCGGTCACCGCCACGTTCATGCCCATGGCGCCGGTGGAGAGCAACTCATATCCATAGGCCGGACCGGCCATCTCGGTGCTGTAGGCGTGCAGGCCCACGGCAATGCCCTGGACATCGAGAAAATAACTGCCTTTGAGAGAGCCGAAGGCCGCCACCGCGCCCTCCGTCTCCCCCATGACCTTGGCGCCCCCATCTGTTTCACCTTCGACCATCTGATTTTCAAAGGGGATCTCCATCATGAAACCGGCATTGTCGGCCACTTTGCCGGCCAGATAGAGCGACAGCGCCGCCGGGAAACCGATCTCTTGGGCATCGCCCTTGACGTATTGCAGACTGCCCACCAAGGCGGCGTTCAGGGTCTCGGGAATGGCCAGGCCGTCCCCTTCGATCTGCCCTTGAGTGCCCACCAGGGAATAGCCGGAGGCCTTGAAGGCCCGGCCGAAGCTGTTCAAGGTGGGGAAATGTTGGTAATGACATGCGGTACACGGCTGCCCCACTTGGCGGGCGAAGGCGGGAATCGCCTGGGCCAGGGAGGGCATCAACAGCGCCAGCAGCGCAGCCACGGCCCCTCCCCGCCCCACGGTCGTGATGAACGCACGGATCGTTTTCATCCAGGTCTCCTCATGGTTGGTGGTACCGGATTCGTCCATGCAACTAATCGGCCGTTTTGCAGGTTTTTCACCGGCTTGGGCGATATTTCGTGCACCAAGTCCGGCTCTTCAAACTTATTCCCTACACACAAGCCAAGCTGGGATCTTCCCTGAGGGAGTATTTGCTAACATGAATGCCGCCTTAACCACCACAACGGTGTGACCCGTGACTTTATCGATCACAAAGGCAGTTTTATGAGCGAGCGCGAGAAAGCGCGTCCCGACGGGAGTTTCCGGCAACGGGTATTGACGGGGCGCTTCGCCGGCATCCTCCGCTGGGACGACCTGGAACGCCTGTGGGACCGGCTCGCCGCCGAGTCAGCGGGCTGGTACGTCTATCAAG
>JALSHN010000237.1 GCA_026982215.1 Gammaproteobacteria bacterium | reverse complement strand
CCTCGGCATCCACCGTCACCACCCGTTCATCCAGGCTCTGCCAACGATCGGCCGCCAGCACCCTCTCCCCACCTTCCTCGCGCAGTTCCAGGCGGGCACTCTGACCCTCGGCCCACAGGGTCAAGCGATCGGGTGTCACCGTCAAGCGTGGGACTGCCCCATCGCAGGCCGCCAACAACAGCAATACCAACCAGAGTACTCCAGAGCGCATCACGGCCCATCCACCCGGTACTCCCACACGCCGCGCCCGCCATGGAGGCTCCAGCGCGAGCGGGACTTGTCACGCCTTCCAACCACTCCCGACGGCACCACCCCACCGAGGAGATGGATGGCCTCGGCCCGCTGCGAGACAGCTCCAACCAACTCAGCCGTGGCCCGTAACGGCCCGTCACCGCCGCTCACCACCACCTCCAACAGACGTTGCCGTCCCCGCGGAACCATCCCCTCCCAACGGGTCTCCCCCCGCAACAAGCGCGCACCGGCCGGCAATTGCATCACTACCCGTGCCCGGACCGAATCCAGCGCCGAAATGGCATCCAGCCCCAGCCGCACCACCTCCCCGTCGCGCTGCAGTACCTCCCAAGAGAGTGCCAACGGCACCCGCGGCTTCACCGCGTGAGCCGGAATCAGCCACCCCAGGCAGAACAACAGCAACAGCCAGCGCATCGATCGCCCTTTGCAAGTCCCTCTCTTCCCCTACGGCAACGGAACACCTTTTCTTTAGGCCAAGGGGCCTGTCCTCCCGTCCACCTCCGAGCGCGCCGGGGAAAGGGAATCTGCTAGAATCCGCCCACCAACCAGTGCCAACTGCCATGACACCCGACGAATACTGCCAACAACGTGCCGCCCAGAGCGGTTCCAGCTTCTACTACAGCTTCCGTTTCCTGCCCGAAGAGCGGCGCCGGGCCATCACCGCCCTTTATGCCTTCTGTCGCGAGGTGGACGACGTGGTGGACGAGGTGAGCGAGCCCTCGGTGGCCCGTGTCAAACTGGAATGGTGGCGGGAAGAGATCGCCAAGCCCTACCAGGACATCGAGCCCGCCCACCCGGTGGTCAAGGCGCTCACCGGCCCCATGGCCCGCTATGACCTGCCACTGGAGTACTTCCAGGAGATCATCGATGGCATGGCCATGGACCTGGAATACAACCGCTACCCCGACTTCAAATCCCTCACCCTCTACTGTTACCGGGTGGCCTCAGTGGTCGGGCTGCTCTCAGCACGCATTTTCGGCTACCAGGACCGCCGCACCCTGCGTTACGCCCACGACCTGGGGCTGGCCTTCCAGCTCACCAACATCCTGCGTGACGTGCGCGAAGACGCCCTGCGCGGCCGCCTCTACCTACCGGAGGACGAAATGGCCCGTTTCCGGGTGAGCTTCGAGGAACTGGTGGAGGGGCGTTCCAGCGACCGCAGCCGGGCCCTGTTCGCCTTCCAGGCGCAACGGGCGCGGGAATACTACCGGCGCGCGCTGGCACAACTGCCCGACTGCGACCGGCCGGCCCAGACCTGCGGTCTGGTGATGGCCGCCATCTACTCCGCCACCCTCGACGAGATCGAACGGGACGGCTATCGGGTGCTGGAGCACCGAGTGAGCCTCACCCCCATCCGCAAGCTGTGGATCGCCTGGCGCACGGTGCGCCGGGAGCGACGCCGCCGCGCCGTATGTCCATCCTGATCATCGGCGGCGGCTGGGCCGGACTGGCCGCCGCCGTGCGACTGGCCCAGGCAGGCCAACGGGTCACCCTGCTGGAATCGGCCCCCCATCTGGGTGGGCGGGCACGAACGGTGGAGCGCCACGGCCTGGCACTGGACAACGGCCAACACTTGGCCATCGGCGCCTACCGCGAGACCCTGGCGCTGCTGAACGGGATCGGTGTCGCCGAAGACCGCGCCTTCCTGCGTCTCCCGCTTTGTCTGGAGCAGTACCATCCCGACGGGCGCTTCCTGCTGGCCCCTCCCCCACTGCCGGCCCCGCTGCACCTGGGCATGGGCCTGCTCACCGCCCGGGGATTACCGCTGAAGGAACGGCTGTCGGCGCTGCGCCTGAGCCTGGGGTGGGCCCGGCAACGGTTCCGCCTTTCTCCCGACCGTCCTCTCGGCCCCTGGCTGCGCCAGCAAGGCCAATCCGCCGCGTCAGTGGAACGATTGTGGGAACCGCTGTGCCTCGCCACCCTCAACACCCCCCTGGAACAGGCCTCCAGCGCCGTATTCCTGCGGGTGCTACAAGACAGCTTCGCCCACCGCCGCCACGACTGCGACCTGTTGATCCCTCGCCGTCCCCTGGGCGAGATCCTGCCGCAACCGGCGCAGAGGTTCCTCGAAGACCACGGTGCCCGAGTCCACACCCGCCACCGGGTGACCGCCGTGGAAAGCGAAGACGGGCGGGTACGCGGGGTACGGCTCGACGACGGCCGCCGTATGGCCGCCGAGGGCGTGATCCTCGCCCTCCCCCCCCATGCCACCGCCCGCCTCCTCGCCCC
>JALSHN010000236.1 GCA_026982215.1 Gammaproteobacteria bacterium | reverse complement strand
GATGATTTCCATCAGCCGTCGAGTTTTTGTTTGAGGATTTGGTTCACTTGTTGGGGGTTGGCCTTGCCCTTGGAGGCCTTCATGACTTGGCCGACGAAGAAGCCGAGGAGTTTGGTCTTGCCTGCCCGGTATTGTTCCACTTGTTTGGGGTTGGCGGCGATGACGTCGTCGATGATGGCCTCGAGGGCGGAGGTGTCGGAGAGTTGTTTGAGGCCGCGGGCCTCGATGACGGTGTCGGCATCCCCCTCGCCGGCCCACATGCCTTCGAAGACCTCTTTGGCGGCACGGGTGGAGACGGTGCCGTCTTGGATGCGGCGGATGAGGCCGGCCAGGGCCTCGGGGCCGATGGGGCTGGCACTGAGGTCGAGGCCGGCCTTGTTGAGGGCACCGAGGAGTTCCACCATCACCCAGTTGGCACAGAGTTTGGGCTCGCCTCCCACCGCGGCGACTACGGCTTCGTAGTAGTCAGCCAGTTCGCGGCTGGCGGTGAGGACGCCGGCGTCGTAGGCCTTGAGGCCATATTGGTCCTGGAAGCGGGCGCGCTTGGCATCGGGCAACTCGGGGAGCTCGTTGCGCACCCGCTCGATGAAGGCCGGCTCGATGACCAGGGGCAACAGGTCGGGGTCGGGGAAGTAGCGGTAGTCGTTGGCCTCTTCTTTGGTGCGCATGGAGCGGGTCTCGCCGCGGGCGGCATCGAACAGCCGGGTCTCCTGGACCACGGCGCCACCGGATTCGAGGATGTCGATCTGGCGTTCGATCTCGTAGTCGATGGCCCGTTCCAGGAAGCGGAAGGAGTTGAGGTTCTTGATCTCGGCACGGGTGCCGAAGGCGTGTTCGCCGCGGCGACGCACGGAGACGTTGGCGTCGCAACGGAAGGACCCTTCCTGCATGTTGCCGTCGCAGATCTCCAGGTAACGCACCAGGGTGTGGATCTTTTTGGCGTAGGCCACGGCCTCTTTGGCGGAACGCAGGTCGGGTTCGGAGACGATTTCCAACAGCGGGGTGCCGGCACGGTTGAGGTCGATGCCGGTCATGCCATGGAAGTCTTCGTGCAGCGATTTGCCGGCGTCTTCTTCCAGGTGGGCGCGGGTGACGCCGATGACCTTTTCGCTGCCGTCCTCGAGCTCGATGGTGACCCGTCCCTCCAAGACGACGGGCAGTTCGTACTGGGAAATTTGGTAGCCCTTGGGGAGGTCGGGGTAGAAATAATTTTTGCGGGCGAACACCGAGCGTTCGGCCACGGTGGCGCCGATGGCCAGGCCGAATTTCACCGCCATTTCCACCGCGGCCTCGTTGAGTACCGGCAGTACGCCGGGCATACCGAGATCGATGGCGCAGGCCTGGGTGTTGGGCTCGGCGCCGTAGGCGGTGGCGGCGCCAGAGAAGATCTTGCTCTTGGTGGCGAGCTGGGCGTGGATCTCCAGCCCGATGACGGCTTCCCATTCCATGTTTTGTCTCCTCGTCACTGGGCCTGGAAGGCGTCGGGGATGCGTCGATGCCAGTCGGTGGCTTGTTGATAACGGTGGGCCACGTTGAGCAACCGGCCCTCCTGGAAATCACCGCCGATGAGTTGCAGCCCCACCGGCAGGCCGTGGTGGAAACCGGCGGGCAGGGAAAGGGCGGGCAGACCGGCCAGGTTGACGGCGATGGTGTAGATGTCGGAGAGGTACATGGCCACCGGATCGTCGGCCTTCTCGCCCAGGCGGAAGGCAACACTCGGGCTGGTGGGGCCGGCGATGAGGTCCACTTCCTCGAAGGCGCGCAGGAAGTCGTCGCGAATCAGCCGGCGGACCTTTTGCGCCTTGAGGTAATAGGCGTCGTAGTAGCCGGCGGAGAGGGCGTAGGTGCCCACCATGATGCGCCGCTTGACCTCGGCGCCGAAGCCTTCGCCCCGGGAACGGCAGTAGAGGTCCAGCAGGTCTTTGGGGTCCTGGCAACGGTAGCCGTAGCGCACGCCATCGTAACGGGCCAGGTTGGAGGAGGCCTCGGCGGGAGCGATGATGTAGTAGGCGGGTACGGCCAGGTGGGTGTTGGGCAGGCTGATCTCTTTGACCTTTGCCCCTTGGGTCTCCAGCTCGGCGATGGCTGCGCGCACTACCTGGGCGACGCCGTCCTCCAAGCCGTCCCCGAAGTACTCCTTGGGGAGCCCGATGCGCAGGCCTTCCAAGGGCCGATCCAGCTCGGCGGTGTAATCGGGGACGGGGGCGTCGATGCTGGTGGAGTCCTTGGGGTCGAAGCCGGCCATGGCGGCGAGCAGCAGGGCGCAGTCCTCGGCGCTGGCGGCCATGGGGCCACCCTGGTCGAGGCTGGAGGCGAAGGCGATCATGCCCCAGCGGGAAACGCGCCCGTAGGTGGGCTTGAGTCCGGTGATGCCGGTAAGTGCCGCGGGCTGGCGGATGGAGCCGCCGGTGTCGGTGCCGGTGGCGGCCGGGGCGAGGCGAGCGGCGACGGCGGCGGCGGAACCCCCGGAGGAGCCGCCGGG
>JALSHN010000235.1 GCA_026982215.1 Gammaproteobacteria bacterium | reverse complement strand
GCGCAACCTGGGACAGGCATCGATGCCACCGTGACCCGGCCTCACCTGGGACAGGCACTGTTGTCCTTCCTCCAACGATGCATGTCCCTGGTTGGTGCCTGGTTGGTGAAGGCTCAATGCCTGTCCCAGATTGGTGGCGGGATGACGGAATTGGCCGGGCAAAGGGGCCCCCTCGGATGGCGGGGATTCTGGTCGCCAGCGTCCCGGTTGGTGCGTATCGCACTGGTTTTCGGTGGCCGTTTGGGCTCGAAATGACGCGATGAGCGGCGTTCCTTGCCTGCCGGCGCGCACCTTCGGCGCTAGACCGCCGAAACCCAAAAGAAAAATCGGCGGAATCTCAGAGGAGGCTTGGCGAGAAGTCGCTGCGGGTTCGCAGAGGAACGATGCGCGAAGCAACCGAATCACTTTCGGTCTCCGCAGCCCTTTCTGGCGATCAGGTGGGGCAGCCGTCCAGATTGATCAGCCGGTTCTTGCCCTGACGCTCGGCCAACTCGCGCAGTTTGGCTCGGTCGGTCGAAAAGTAGTGACCTCGCATGCAATTGCGTTCAAAGAGCCGCTGGATGCTCTGGTTCCACACCTCCTCACTGATTCCCAGTCGCTCGAAGATGTCGGGCGCGTCTTGCGGAACCGTGGCCTTTCCCGGCCGGAGCACGCGGCTGGTGATGTCGGTGATCGTCAAATAGCTTGCCAAAGTAAAACCTTCCAACATGCCGGCTCGAGCGGCTCCGAAAGCGCGCCGGTCCTCGACCGGGCAAAGCCAGTGATTCCGTTCCTGGTCACTCAAGGATCCGTAGGCAAGGGCTGACGGTGTGCGAGCCGCCTCGAGTTTCTCTTTGCCGCCTTCCTGGGACATGATGTGTTTGACCCGTTGCCGGATCGACGTGTGCTTGCTCGTCTCGGGAGTCGTGGCGATTCCCGCTGCCAACGGGTTGAGATCGATATAGACGCAGGCCATCAAAATGGCCACCGGGTCCAGCAGGCCGATCGACTTGAAGCGAGCTGCCCAGAAAGCACCCCGACAATCGTCCTCCTTGTTCGCCAGGCGGGCCAGGGGTTCTTTGAGCGCCTTCATGAACCAACCCAGGTCTTTCAGCCGCTTGCGGTACTTTTCGACCAGTTCTTTGTCTTCGGCCAGCTTGCTGATATGAGCCTTCATGGCAGCAGGCTTTTTCAGCACGGATTCGCTCGGCGGATAGGCGATCAGCCACCGGCGAATCACCTCTTCGGCATCCCAGTCATCGGCCACTTCCGGTTCGAGCCGGACCATGGTGTGCAGGTGATTGTCCATGATGGCATACCCGCACACGTCGATGGCAAAGGCGCCGGTCAATTTCTCCAGTTGGGATTCGATCCAGTCCTTGCGGTATTCCTTGCCTTCTCCGCACAGCATGGCCTGGCGAACGCAACTGGAGATGCAGTGGTAGAAACGAGTGACTTTGGGATCGACGAGATCCTTCCTTGCTCTGGTCATGGCACCACTCCTTGCGAAAGAAAAGAAAGCCCCAACGTAATCGACGCGCAGCAATGGCTCACCACACTCACCGGCAGTGAGGCGAAGCCGAGCGTCACCTGATTCTGCAAGTACCTCCTTGAGGGAGCAGCATCGATACGTTGGACCTGTCGGGTGCCATGTACCTGGATTCTATACGGGTGTCCACTTTCAGGCAAGGAAACGCCCTCCCGGGAATCTGGTCCGGGCGCGTGGCGGACGAGGGCAGGGGCCTAACTCAGCGGAGTGGCCGGAAGCAGGGCGCAGGCGAGGCTCAACCAGCGCTCACCCGGTCACATGGGACAGGCACCGACGCTTACCTGTACCCGGGACAGGCACCGATGGGCGCGCGTCGTCCGACGTAACCGTGCCTGTCCCTTATTTTTTTCCAGGACGATGCCTGTCCTTTGTTTTCTTTGTTTTTTTCGATTTCCCCCACGATCGGTGCCTGTCCCAGATTGACAGATTGACGCGAGCCGATCGCAGGTGCTGAAACGGCAGGGCCTACCCGCCGGCTAGTCGCGCCGATCGAGGCGTCCCGATTTGCGAATCGCTCGGAGTACCCGCCAGCCGAGCAGGAAACTGGCCAGGCAACCGGCCAGCCCCAACAAAGAAAGGTCTTGCATGCCGAGCCACGGCTTTTCGTGGAACAGGAGGGGAGGGACCTTGGCGGCCAGAATCCAGGACGACCCGAGGAACAACGCGCTGGTCAACATTCCATAGACTAACCGGTTCACCGACGGTTCGAGTCCGCGGTGGTCGAGATGCACGTCGAATTTGCCGGCCTGCATCTCCTCCAGAATCTCCACGGTGCGGCGGGGAACCACTTCCAATACCCGCTCGAATTCGTAAGCCAGTTGCCGCAGGCGCCGCCACTGTCGCTTGGGGCTGAGACGCTGCTTCCACAATCGCCGCTGATATCGCTGGATCACATCCATCAGGCTGAATTGCGGCGAGAGGAGTTCGGCGGTTCCTTCCAGCGTCACCAGCGTCTTGATCAGCAGCGCAA
>JALSHN010000234.1 GCA_026982215.1 Gammaproteobacteria bacterium | reverse complement strand
GCCCCCTGGCGGGTGTATTCCATCCAGACCGCCGATGGCGAGATCCGCGTACAGCTGGGCGAGCGGCTCTCGGTGCGCACCGCATTGATGAACGCCCTGGTGGCCCAGTTGATCATCCCCTTGTTGATCTTCACCCCTCTGCTGGTGGCCGGGGTGAGTTGGGCAGTACGCCGGGCCCTGGACTTCCTTCCCCAGGCCAGCGCCGGGCTTTCACATCCCGAATCCCCCAGCGTGGATGTGGCGCACTTCCCCGAGGAGCTGCGGCCGTTGGCCAGCGCGTTGGAACGGCTACTGGAACGCCTGGAGGAAGTCCGCCGCAACGAACGACGCTTCACCTCGGACGCCGCCCACGAGCTGCGCACCCCGCTGGCGGCCCTCAAGACCCAGGCCGAGGTGGCGTTGCGCACCCCCGACCCGGAACAGCGCAAGCAGGCCCTGCGCCAGATGATCAAGGGGGTCAACCGCGCCACCCACCTCATCGACCAGCTCCTCACCCTGGCACGCTTGTCACCGGAACACGGGCGGGCGGACGAACGAGCGGTGGACCTGTTCATCCTCGCTGAGGAGGTGTTGTCGGAACTGGCCCCCGAGGCCCTGGACAAGGACATCGAACTGGCCTTGCACGGCCGCCGCGGCTGCTTCGCCTGGATCAACCGCGAGGCCCTGGCGGTACTGCTGCGCAACTTGGTGATCAACGCCATCCGTTACACCCCGAAGGGCGGGCAAGTGGACGTCGAGGTACGCGAGACGGGCAAACACATCGAATTGATGGTGTGCGACTCCGGGCCCGGCATCCCCGAACATGAACGTGAACGGGTCTTCCAGCGCTTCTACCGGGGCCTGGGCACCCGCGCCCCCGGCTCGGGACTGGGGCTGTCCATCGTCCAGCGCATCGCCACTTTGAACGCGTTGGAGGTCCGGCTGGGCGAGTCCGTCCTGGGCGGGCTGAAAGTGAGCGTCCATCTGCGCCGTGCCATGCGCCCTCCCCCGCCCGATCAATCGGGATAGGGATAGAGGCGATCCATGGGGTGTGAGCGCCCGGCGCGCTCGACGATGCGTACATGAGCGCGACGGAACAGCCGGGCATGGGTCAGGCCGCAGGCATGAGCCAGTTTGTCCACCTCCACGTTCACCCAATGGGCATAGTTGGCCACCCGCTGAGCCTTCTCCTCCACCACCAGCCCCCGCTGCAGACGCCGATTCTGGGTGGTGATACCGGTGGGACAGGTATCCTGATGGCACTGACGCGCCTGGATACAACCGAGGGCGAACATGAAACCACGGGCGGAGACGACGAAATCCGCTCCGGCGCACAACGCCCAGGCCACATGGGCCGAGGTCACTAGTTTGCCCGAGGCCACCACCCGGATGCGTTGCTGCAAACCGGCCTCGAACAAGGTGTCCACGAACAACGGCAGCGCCTCGCGGATGGGCAACCCCACATGGTCGGCGAGGATCTGCGGCGCCGCCCCCGAACCGCCCTCGCCGCCGTCGATGGTGACGAAATCGGGTGCAAACTCCAGACCCCGGCGCAACACCGCTTCGAACAAGCGCTCGGGGAAGACATCGGACGAAATCACCGTCTTGAACCCCACCGGCCGCCCGGTCACCTCACGCACCCGGGCGATCATGTCCAACAGATCATCCGGGGTCCTGATCTCCGGGTGGCGGTTGGGACTGCACGAGGCCTGCCCCAAGGCGATGCCCCGAATCGCCGCCACCTCTTCGGTCACCTTGGCCGCCGGCAGCACGCCGCCGCGTCCCGGTTTGGCGCCTTGCGAGATCTTGATCTCGAAAGCGGCCACTTGACGCGCGACCTGGCGCAGCCGCGAGGGCGAGAGCCGGCCCCGATCATCACGCACACCGTACTTGGCGGTACCGATCTGGAAGATCAGATCCCCTCCGCCCTCCAAGTGATAGGGCGAGAGCCCCCCTTCACCGGTGTTGAGCCATACCCCGGCACGCGCCGCGCCCAAAGACAAGGCACGCACCGCCGGAGCGGAGAGGGCACCGAAACTCATCCCCGAGACGTTGAACACCCGCCGGGCCTCGAAGGGCTGGGGACAATCGGGGCCGATGATCAACGGCGGCGCCTCGCGACACTCCTCCTCCAACAGCGGATAGGGCGAGTTGACGAACACCAACGACCCCGGCTCGCGCAGGTCATTGGTGGACCCGAAACCGATCAAGCCACCGAGCCCTTTGGCGGTGCGATACACCCACGCCCGCGTGGCGCGATTGAAGGGCTGCTCTTCACGATCGTGAGCAAAGAAATACTGGCGGAAATACTCACCCTGACGTTCGAGGAAATAACGCAAATGACCGATGACGGGGAAATTACGCAACACCGCATGGCGGGTCTGCAGCAAATCATAGACGAACACCCCGGCGAGCAGCATCATGACGATGCCGGCCAACCAACCGAGGATGACGAAGGCCCAGTAGGCCAGATCGAACACACTCAGGGGGGTGTCGATGGACGCGCTCCTTCCCGGCACTG
>JALSHN010000233.1 GCA_026982215.1 Gammaproteobacteria bacterium | reverse complement strand
TCGCCTGCCCCACCCAGTTCCAACCGATCCAATTGATCACGCCGCTGCTGCTCCAGCTCGCCCAGGGATTCCCACTCCCCATCCCGGGCGAGTTGGAGCATGGTTTCGGTGAGGCGATGCGCTTCGCGCAGGCGTTCCAGGCTCATCGGCACGCCGCTTCACAAGGTGCCTTGCAGGCCCACGGGTTCGGCTTGGGCCTTGGCGGCGTGTTCGTTGCGGATCTCTTCGGGGATCTGGTCCCAGGCATCCTTGATCTGCCCCAACAGACCGGTCACTTCGTCGAGGATGGCGAGGTCGTTTTGGGCGTTGGCCTCCACCAGGCGACGCTCCATGTAGTCGTAGAGGGCCTCCAGATTGGCGGCGATCTCACCGCCAGCTTCCGGGTCCAGGGAGACGCGCAGGCCTTCGATGATGGAGATGGCCCAACTGATGGCGTTGCCCTTTTCCGCCACTTCGCCGCGCTCCATGTGACCGCGGGCCACGGCGATCTTGTCCAGCGCGCCTTCCATCAGCATCTGGATCAGGCGGTGGGGGCTGGCGTAGGCGGCCTGGGAGTGGGTGCCGATCTTGCCGTAGGCCTCCAAGGCGTCGCGGGATATGGTCATGCTCATGAATGGCTCCTCGCTGCGTCGCGTTCGGTTGTGGCTACCCTACTATCGGCGGCTCATTGGTTTTTATTGAAGCTCAAATTGCTCAATTGCTGCGCCAGGTAGTTACCGGTGGCGTTGAATTGGGCCACCATGGCATCCATGGCGCTGAATTTGGCCAGATAGCGTGCTTCCAGTTGGTCCAGATAATCCGCCAGATCGGCCCGTTGGGCATTGAGTTTTTCGATGGCTTCGTTCAAGCCGTCGGTCTTGCTCTCCAGCAGGCCGTCGCTCTCCAGGTAGCTGTCGAGCACTTGGTCGAGGCGGTTCATCAACCCTGATTCGATGGTGATCGCCCCTCGATACCCCAAGCTCCCTCCGGTTATTTCAAGTTCCATGCCACTGTATTGCTCCGCACCCTTGAGGAGGCGGCCGGAGCCGGTGGCCGCGACTCCGCCGATGGTGCCGGCCACGTCCACCCCGGTGGTACTGCTGCCCACGGAGACCCCCAACCCGAGATCATTGTTGAGATCCAGGGAGTCGGCGGTGAATACCACTTCGCTGGCGCTGCCGTAGCTGCGCGAGGTGATGCTGAAGGTGCCGGCGGTGGCATCCCAGGCGACGTTCACCGCAATGCCGTTGCCGGCCAGGTTGCTGTCATTGTTGATCAGATTTTGCAGGGCCGAGGCCACGGCGTCGCCGGAGCCGTAATTGCTGGCGGCCAGGGTGAGGGTGCCGGTGGTGACGCCGTCCACCCGGAGTTGGAAGGTGTAGCTGCCGGCGCTGAGATCGAATCCGGCCGCAGCCCCGGCGCTGGCGCCGCCGTATTGGCCCTGGGTGGCCAGTTGGGTGATCTCGATGGGGATACGGCCGGGATCGAGGTCAGTGGGGATGTTTTGATAGTTGATGTAGGCATCGGGAGGATCCCCGGCCCCACCGATGAATAACCGCTTCACCTCGTCAGGTTTTTCGGACAGGGCCTGTTCCAATTTGCTGGAATCGAATCCCAGCGTGCCGTCGCTGTTGGTGGTGATGCCGATGCTGGCAAAGGAGTTGTAAGTGGTGCTGAAATCGCCCACGGTGGTGCTGAACACCTGCCGCACCTGGCTGACGAAACCCCGCAGGGTGGGATCACCGATCAACACCCCGGCCTGGCCGGTCTCGAAGTCATAGCCCACGGCGGCGTCGATGGATTCCATCAAGCTGTTGTAGGCATCGACGAATTGCTGCACCGCATCGGGCACCGCCGAGGTGTCACGGGAGATGGTGAGGGTGTTCACCTGCCCCACCGCCGCCGATTTCAGTTCCAGGGTCACGCCTTCGATGGCGTTGCTGATGGTGTTGCTGGCGCTGGTGATGTTGATGCCGTTGATACGCAACTGGGCATCCTGGGCGCTGACCGTCTCGGTGAGGTTCTTGCCCGCCCCGCTGGTGGCGGTGGGGTCGTAGGCCAGTTGCGACAGGCCGCTGGTATCGGTGTTGTTGCCGTCGTCGTCGTTGACGGTGATACGCAGGCTGTTCGCCGCGCCGCTCTCGGACTGGAGCACCAAACGATAGCCGCTACCGTCGTTGATCAGGCTGGCGGTGACGCCGATGTCCGCCTCGTTGATGGCATCACGAATACCTTGCAGGCTGCCATCGGTGATGGTGAGGGTCTGGGCGCTCTTGGCGGCATTGACGGTGAAGGTGTTGCCGCTGCTGTCGTAGGTGCCGAATTCGATGGTGATGGAGCCGGTACCCAGGCTCTGGGTGACATCGCTGATGCTGGCGGTAGCCAGGGATTGCGCCTGGGCCAGTTGGGTCACCTCGATGGTGTGGCTGCCCGGTACGGCCCCCAGTTCGGCACTGGCGGTGAAGACGCTGGTATCGCTGCTGCTGGCTTTGTAGGTATTGAAGGTGGAGGGCAGCTTGAGGGAACGGTAGGCGGACTGAAAATCCGCCATGGCGCTCTTGATGGTGCCGA
>JALSHN010000232.1 GCA_026982215.1 Gammaproteobacteria bacterium | reverse complement strand
TCCCTGGAATCTGGGCAGTCATGGGAAATCTCAGGGGCTCAAGTGGGATCACGACCACAAACAACCCCTAAAAATGAACGACGAGTGGGATTGATCAGACCCCATGGACATCGACCAGGCCTACCGCCACTGCCTCCACCGAGCCCGCAACCACTACGAGAACTTCCCCGTAGCCTCCTGGCTACTGCCGCGACCGTTGCGCGGGCCGGTGGCGGTGGTCTATGCCTTCTCCCGTACCGCCGACGACCTGGCCGACGAGGGTGATCTCAGCCCCCAAGCGCGCCTGCAAGCCCTGGAGGACTATCGCGCCCGCCTGCACCAGGCCGCCCGCGGCCACCCCGACGACGACCCGGTGTTCATCGCCCTGGCCGACCTGTTCCGCCGCCACCGCCTCCCGGTACAGCCCTTCCACGACCTGATCACCGCCTTCACCTGGGACGTCACCCGCCATCGCTACGCCAATTTCTCCGAGCTGCTGGAATACTGCCGCCATTCCGCCAATCCGGTGGGGCGGATCCTGCTCCATCTGTGGGGCGAGGACGACCCCCTCAACCTGGCCCAGTCCGATGCCATCTGCACCGCGCTGCAACTGATCAACTTCTACCAGGACCTGGCGCAGGACTACCACGAACTGGGGCGGATCTACCTCCCCCAGGACGACATGGCCCGCCACGGGGTCAGCGAGGACCACTTCCGTCACCGTCGCAGCGACGCTGCCCTACGGGCCTTGATGCGGGAACAACGGGAACGGGCCCGGGAACTGCTACGCCAGGGGGCCGACCTGCCCCGGCGGCTGCCCGGACGGCTGGGGCTGGAGATTGCCTTCATCGTCGCCGGCGGCCTGCGGGTCCTGGATCGTCTGGACCGGATCGATCACGACCTGTTCGCCCGCCCCCGCCTGGGCCTTGGCGACTGGCTGCGGGTGAGCGGCAAGGCACTTCTGGGTGCCCTGCCGCCCCCGCGTCACTGATCTCCCGCCTCGCCACAACCCGGGAAGCGGCGTAACTGCTCGGTGAGCCGGGCGAGATCCGCCTCCTCCAGGGTCTCCTTGTTGAGCAACTCGGCGGCGGCGGACTCCAGCACCGCCCGGTTGGCCTCCAGGATGCGGGTGGCGCAGCGGAAGCACTGCTCGATGGTGCGACGCACCGCGGCATCGATCTGCTGGGCGGTGGCCTCGCTGTACTGCCGCGGCGCCGGTCCGGCCGCCGCCTCGCCCAGGAAGCTCTGCCGCGGCTGCTCGTAAGTGACGAAGCCCAACTCCTCGTCCATGCCGTAGGTGGTCACCATATGGCGGGCGATGTCGGTGGCCTTGGCCAGGTCGTCGGCCGCCCCGGTGGAGAGGCGCCCGAAGATCAACAGCTCCGCCGCCCGTCCGCCCAGCAACACCGCCATCTTCTCCTCCAACTCCTCGCGAGTCATCAGATAGCGATCCTCGGTGGGGCGCTGGATGGTATAGCCCAAGGCCCCCACGCCCCGGGGAATGATGGACACCTTGTGCACCGGATCGGTATGCGGCAGGGCCATGGCCACCAGGGCGTGCCCCATCTCATGGTGGGCCACCACCCGGCGCTCCTCCTCGCTCAGCACCCGGTTCTTCTTCTCCAGACCGGCGACGATGCGCTCGATGGCCCGGTTGAAATCATCCATGGTCACCGCCTCGGCCTTGCGCCGTGCCGCCAGCAGGGCCGCTTCGTTGACCAGATTGGCCAGATCGGCGCCGGAAAAGCCGGTGGTGAGGGCGGCGATCTTCTCCGAATCCACGTCCTCGGCCACCCGGATCTTGCGCAGATGGACCTTGAGAATGGCCTCACGACCCTTCTTGTCCGGCTTGTCCACCAACACCTGGCGGTCGAAGCGGCCAGCGCGCAGCAGGGCCGGATCGAGGATCTCCGGGCGGTTGGTGGCGGCGATGATGATCAACCCCGCCGAGGGATCGAAACCATCCATCTCCACCAGCAACTGGTTCAGGGTCTGCTCGCGCTCCTCGTTGCTCACCGCCCCGGTGCCGCGGGCCTTGCCCAAGGCATCCAGCTCGTCGATGAAGATGATCGCCGGGGCCCGCTGGCGGGCCTGCTCGAACAGATCGCGCACCCGGGCCGCCCCCACGCCGACGAACATCTCCACGAACTCCGAGCCGGAGATGGAAAAGAACGGCACCTTGGCCTCCCCGGCCACCGCCCGCGCCAGCAAGGTCTTACCGGTACCCGGCGGCCCCACCAGCAACACCCCCTTGGGGATATGCGCCCCCAGGCGGGTGAACTCCTGCGGATTGCGCAGAAACTCGACGATCTCCTTCAGCTCCTGCTTGGCCTCATCCACCCCGGCCACGTCGTCGAAGGTCACCCCGGTGTCCTTCTCCACATAGATCTTGGCCCGGCTCTTGCCGATGGACATGAACCCGCCCTGGCGCTCGGCCACCTTGCGGAAGAACAACATCCACAGGGCGAAGAAGATGAACAGGGGGATGAACCAGGAAAGCAGCTCACGCAGGAAGGTGTTCTGCGGCGCCTGGGAGAACTCCACCCCGTACTGGGTCAGGCGGTCGGCCAGCTCCGG
>JALSHN010000231.1 GCA_026982215.1 Gammaproteobacteria bacterium | reverse complement strand
GGGGAGATCGCGGTTCAGTTCGCTGACCACCGGGCGGACCTGGAAGAGGTCGCGCAGCCGCAGGCGGATGCCACTGACCGCCTCTCCCAGCTGGTAGAGCCGTTGGGCGTCTTGGAGGTGAATCAGCGCCAGGGCGCTGTCGTATTCATACATCCCGGCGGAGAACACCCCCACCACGGTGAAGCGGCGCAGCCGCGGCAGCACACCCGCCGGAGTGAGACTCGCCTGTGGGGTGATCAACACCACCCGGTCCCCCGGGACCACCCCGAGACTGCGGGCCAGGTCCACACCCAGGACGATGCCAAAGCCGCCGGGGCGGAGATCGGCCAGCCGCCCCATGATCATCTTGTCCTCGATCTCGTCCACCCGCGATTCCTGTTCAGGGTCGATGCCACGCACCAGGGTGGCACTCACCCGGGAAGCGGCGTTCAACATGCCCTCCCCCTGGACGAAGGGAGCGGTGGCGACCACCTGGGGATGACGGCGGGCGAGCTCGGCCACTTCGGTCCATGATTCCAGGCGTCCCGATTCGCTGCGGATGGTGGCGTGGGCGGTCATGCTGAGGATGCGTTCGCGCAGCTCGGTTTCAAAGCCGTTCATCACCGAGAGCACGGTGATGAGCGCGGTCACGCCCACGGCGATGCCCAGCATCGAGATGAGGGTGATGAAGGAAATGAAGTGATTGCGGCGCTTGGCGCGGGTGTAGCGCAGGCCGATGAACAGGGGCAGCGGACGGATCATGGTGGGGGATTAAACCACAATCCCGCCCTCGCCGCGCCAGGAGCAAGGCCGTAGCCGGCAGTAGCAACCACAGGGGGGAGGGCGAGGGAACGGGGGTCGTGACGTTCCAAGCGGCGGGTACCGAGCCGGGCGTACCCCGGTCCGCGCCGTTGTAAGCTGAGGTCGCGGCGCGCCAAGCGGTGGCGGCGGCATTGTCCTGCTCGGGATCGATCAAGGCCGCCGCCACGCCTGCACCGAAGGGGAAGCCGCCATGGTAGACGACCTCGTCCACCGTTCCCCCGCCCGGATCCTGCAATACCAGCTCATCACTGCCGTTGGCCAGGGTCAGGCTGTTGCCGTAGACATAGTCCGGGAAGAGCCCGCCGTTGCGCAGCGGATCCCCCGAGCGGGCGAACAACACCGTCTCACCCGGGGCGAGAAACAGCGGCACGGTGATGGTGAAGCGGTCATGGTCCCAGTCGAGTATCGTCCACCCGAACAGGTCATATCCCATCGGATCGGGGTTGTAGAGTTCGAACCACTCGCCGTCACGGTCGGGTACCGCCGTGGGGTCGGGCATGAACTCACTGAACAGCGGCGCGGCCACCACCCCTTTATAAAATCCACTGATGAGAAAAACCATACCAATGAGAAATCGCCGCATCGCCCGCCCCCTCTGGTGTTTTTTGCCGTCGTCATGGGACGACAGTAAACCCGCCGATCTGGCGGGACACTACCTCGAACGGGGAGGTGGTGGGCTCATGAAAGATCGAGCTTTGTTGGGCGTCTGTGGGTGATTGGCGATAGCGGTGGCTGAAGATTGCCACCCTGGACGTGCGCTTCATCGTTTGAGTAGCCTCGGGAGAAAAAGGGTTGTCCCGGGTGGCAGCCCGATCACCGTGCGCCAAGCCGAGGGGGGAACATGTATGCTTTGTTGTTCGAGCTGAATTCCATCCAGGGGTATCTCTTTGCGTCATCCCGCTTGCGTGACGTGGCCGGCGCCAGTGAGCTGCTCGACCGGCTGACCAACAAGGAGGCGGACGACAACCTGCTCGGCGCCGTCTGCCGCGCCGCCGGGGTGGAAGACAAGGTCCAGTTCTCCCGCCGCGCCGGCGGCGCCTTCTACGCCTTCAGCGAGGACCGCGAAGCCTTGGAGCGGCTGCGGGCGCTGTGGACCCTGGCCGTCCAACAGGCCGCCCCCCATCTCGGCTACAGCCTGGGGATGGGGGAAGGCGAAGATGCCGGCGCGGCCTTCCAGGCGGCGCGCAACGCGATGCAGGGGGACACCAGCCGCCTGCGGTTCACCCTGCCGGCCGCCGCGCCGCTGGCCGAACGCTCGAGGCGCACCGGGCTGCCGGCGGTCGAGTTCGGCAAGGAGAAGGACGGCGCCATGGACGCGGCCACGGTGCAGCGCAAGGCCTTTTCCAATCCCGCCAGAAAGAACACGGCTTTTCTCGATCGCTTCAAACCCGACACTGCGAATCTGAATTGGGACGACTGGCCCTTCAACCTGGAGGACGACGAGGAAGGCGGGCAGTTCCCCTTTCGCGGTGACGCCCGCATCCTCGCCCTGATCCACGCCGACGGCAACGGCTTGGGCCTGATTCTGCAAGCACTCAATCATGCCGCCGATGACCGGCCCGAGCGGTTCATCCCGCTCTACACCGACTTTTCCGCGTTGGTGGAAAAAGTCACCACCACCGCCGCCCGGGCCGCCACCGCCGAGGTGTTGCTGCCCGCCCGCAAACAGGGAGAATGCCTGCCGGCCCGCCCCATCCTGCTCGGCGGTGACGACATCACTATCCTGGTGCGCGCCGATCTGGCCATGGCCTATGTCCAAGTCTTTGCA
>JALSHN010000230.1 GCA_026982215.1 Gammaproteobacteria bacterium | reverse complement strand
AGCCGGTTTCGACGGCACCGCCCTCTACGAACACGAGGACCCTCGCCGTGGCGAACACAAGGACTGGGGCACCCTCATCTTCAACTACGGCCGCAACGAGGTGCGCAACTTCCTCATCGCCAGCGCCTATTACTGGCTGGAGGAATTTCACCTCGACGGCCTGCGGGTGGATGCCGTGGCCTCCATGCTCTACCTCGATTACTCCCGCAAGGAGGGCGAATGGCTGCCCAACATCCACGGCGGGCGGGAAAACCTCGAAGCCATCGACTTTCTGCGTCAGCTCAACGACCTCACCCACGGCGAACACCCCGGCACCGTCACCATGGCCGAGGAATCCACCGCCTGGCCCCAGGTCTCCCGTCCCACCTGGCTGGGCGGGCTCGGCTTCTCCATGAAATGGAACATGGGCTGGATGCACGACACCCTGGACTACTTCGCCCAAGACCCCCTGTTCCGCCGCTATCACCACGACCGCCTCACCTTCGGCCTGCTCTATGCCTTCAGCGAAAACTTCGTCCTCCCCCTCTCCCACGACGAAGTAGTGCACGGCAAGGGCGCCATGCGCGCCAAGATACCCGGCGACGACTGGCAGAAAATGGCCAACCTGAGGCTGCTCTACAGCTTCATGTACAGCTACCCCGGCAAGAAACTGCTGTTTCAAGGCAACGACATCGGCCAGGCCGAGGAATGGAGCCATGACCGCGAAGTGGACTGGGCGGTGTTGCAATGGGAGCCAGCCGCCGGGCTGCAGCGCCTGGTGGCCGACCTCAACCGCCTCTACCGGGAGCGGCCCGAACTGCACCGCCTGGACTTCGAGCCCGACGGTTTTGCCTGGATCGACTGCCACGACGCCGACAACTCCGTGATCAGTTATCTCCGCCGTGACGACCACGGCAACCACCTCATTGCCATCTTCAACTTCACCCCCGTCCCCCGCCACGGCTACCGCATCGGCGTGCCCCACGGCGGCGGCTACCGGGAAATCCTCAACTCGGACAGCGCCTTCTACGGTGGCACAAACACCGGCAACGGCGGTCATGTCCCCAGCCAGGCCATCCCGTGGATGGACCAACCCCACTCGCTGGAACTCACCCTCCCCCCGCTGGGCGCCCTGATCCTCGAACCCGTCTAGACTCTCGGGAGGAAAACCGGCGCGGGAATTGCTAAAACGCCCCCCAAGGAACCCAACCACAAGGAGCGCAACGTGACCGATCTCTCCCGACTCTCCATCCATAGCGACAACCTGTTCAGCGACGCCATCGGCCCCGGCGGGGTGAGCCGGGCAGAACTGGAGGAACTCTCCCCCCGCCTCGACGCCCTGCGCCAGCGGGTGAAGGACTGGTACGCCGACCCTACCCCCAACTTCCTCAACCTCCCCAAAACCACCGATGCCGCCGCCATCAAACACCGCGGCCAGGCCTTCGTCCGCCGCTTCGACCACTGCATCGTCTTCGGCATCGGGGGGTCCTCGCTGGGCGGAGAGATGCTGGTGCGCACCCTGGGGCCGCGCCATCCCAAATGCAGCGTCACCTTCTACGACAACGTCGACCCCTCCACCCTGGAAGAGCTGGAAGAAGTGGACTGGCAGCGCACCCTGCTGCTGGTGATCTCCAAATCCGGCAACACCGCCGAGACCCTGAGCCAATTCCTCGCCGTACTCCCGGTGATGGAGCACCAACTGGGCGACGAGTGCATCAAGGAACACACCCTGGTGATCACCGAGAACCAGCAGGGCGCCCTCTACGAGCTGGCCCGGCGCCTCGACCTGCCGGTGATCGAACACCCCCCGGTGGGCGGGCGTTTCTCCGTCCTCTCCGTGGTGGGGCTGCTGCCCGCCTACATCGGCGGGGTGGACATCGACGGCGTTCTCGAAGGCGCCCGCGCCATGGCCGAACGCTGCGTGGCCACCGATTCCATCCTGGAAAACCCGGCCTACTTCAACGGCGCCGCCCAATACCTCCACGCCAGCCAAGGGCGCACCATCTCCGTGGTCATGCCCTACGCCGACCACCTGCGTTTCATCGTCAACTGGTTCCGTCAGCTCTGGGCGGAGAGCCTGGGCAAGATCGACGCTGAGGGCCGCCACAAGGGCCTCACGCCGGTGGAGGCCCACGGCGTCACCGACCAGCACTCGCAACTGCAACTGCTGCTGGAAGGCCCCGACGACAAACTCGTCACCTTCCTCACCAATCCCGCCTTCCGCTACCGCGGCAAACGCGTCCCCATGCGCTTCCAGGACATCCCCGCCATCGCCCCCCTGGCCGGCCACACCATCGGCGAGCTGTTCTACGCCGAATTCCTCGCCACCCGCACCACCCTCTCCAACCGCCATCGCCCCAACCGCACCCTGAGCCTGCTCACTCGCGACGCCTACGCCCTGGGCGAACTCATCATCCTCATGGAACTGGAAACGGTGGTGGTGGCGGAACTCTTGGGCATCGACGCCTTCGACCAACCCGCGGTGGAAGAAAGCAAGGTACTCACCCGCCAATACCTCGGCGAGATGCACAGCATCGACGTCTGACCCCCCGGGGGAGGCCCTCCCCCGCCCCCTTCCTCCCCCCCTGAAAACATGGAT
>JALSHN010000229.1 GCA_026982215.1 Gammaproteobacteria bacterium | reverse complement strand
CTCCTTTTTTCAGCTTAATCTTACAGGAAGCGACCTGATTCAAGCTATGTTCATCCATCGCCCTTTGCTTGACATCCATTGTCGGTCACTAAAAAATGCATTATCAATACATCTTAATTGTGGACCAAACAGCCGAAAAAGCGAGGTCTGCATGACCAGCCTGTACCAACGCCTCGGAGGCCAGAGCGCCCTGGATGGCATCGTGGCGGTTTTTTGCTCTAAGCTGTGGAGCGACGAGCGCCTCGCCCCCTTCTGGACTGATGTGGACCGGGAACGTCTGTGCAGCGCCTTGAAGGCCTTTCTGGCCCAGGCCTTCGGAGGGCCGGGTGAGGCAGGGAGATTCGATCTGCGGCGCAGCCACGCCGAGGCCGTCTCCCGAGGACTGCACGAGACCCAGTTCGATGCCTGGATGTATCACTGGGCCGAAACGTTGCAGGATCACGGCATCGAGCAGGACCTCATCGCCCGCACCGCCGTGGTCCTGGAGTCCTTCCGGCGCGAGGTGCAAGGGCGCGGCTGAGCCCTCACCTGAATCGAAAGAAAAGACGAGCAACGAGGAGAGAAAAGGTGCCCATCATTCGTTATCGAGACGAGGAATATACCTGTGAGCCGGGAGAAACCGTGCTGGACTGCCTGGAGCGCCATGGGGTGGAAGTGCCCTCGTCCTGCCGCGCCGGCGTCTGTCAGACCTGCCTGATGCAGGCCCTGGAAGGGGAAGTGCCCGCTAGTGGCCAGCAAGGGCTCAAAGAAACCATGGTGGCTCAAGGGTACTTCCTCGCCTGCGTGACCAAACCGGAAGGCGACCTCACCGTCACCCTCCCCGAGGCCAGCCAAGTGAGGGTGCCGGCGGTGGTGCTGGAAAAGACCCTGCTCACCCCCTTCATCACCCGCCTGCGCCTCAAGCCCCGCAAGAAATACGACTGGCACCCGGGGCAATTCCTCAACCTGTTCAACGGCAACCTCAATCGCAGCTACTCCATCGCCAGCCTGCCCGAAGAAGGCTTCGTGGAACTGCACATCGCCCGGGTGGAAGGCGGAAAGATGAGCGGATGGATATTCGACAACCTTGCCGAGGGGGATGAAGTGGAGATCTCCCGACCGCTGGGCAACATGTTCTACATCCCTGGTCGTCCTGAACAACCCTTGTTGATGATCGGCACCGGAACCGGGCTGGCTCCCCTCTATGGCATCATCCGCGATGCCCTGAAACAGGGCCACAGCGGCGAAATCTGGCTCTACCACGGATCGCGCAGCGTGGAAGGCCTCTATCTGGGGGAGGCCTTGCGCGCCCTGGAAGCCGAGCACGGCAATTTCCATTATCGCCCCTGCCTCTCCCAGGGCGAGCCTCCAGCGGGGAGTGGAATCACCGCCGGGCGCCCCAATGAGGTGGCACTGGCCGAACATCCCGAGCTCAAGGACTGGCGGGCGTTCCTCTGTGGCAATCCCGACATGGTGAAAGCCGCCCAGCGGCAAGTCTTCCTCGCCGGAGTCTCCATGTCCGACATCCTCTCCGACCCCTTCGAGCCCTCGGGATCATGAGCCGCAAGGGATGACGGGGTTTCCCGTCGCCCCCCTTGCCACCCCGGCGGTCGGGCCGCTAGACTGAACCCATCACCACCACCCAGGGCCTGCCCATGGAAGCGGCCTGCCTACTCATTCCCGGGGCGGTGTTCCCCCCTTCACCCGGCGGCACTCCGTTCGTCACCGCCTCCCGCGTTCCCCTCGCTCCTCGAGAAGCCAAGGGTGGTTTTTTCGACCCCAGCGCCCCACGGCGTTCCTCAATGATTTCTCTGCCGGGCACGGCAATTCCGTTTGCCGGCCCCCGCGCCTTTCTCTCTGGGCCGCCACATCCCCCGGAATCAAAAATCCGCCGGACTCACCACCGGCGGCAGACCAGGGCGATTGAGCACATGGGTATAGATCATGGTGGTGGAGACATCCGCGTGACCCAATAACGCCTGCACCGTGCGGATGTCATACCCGGCCTCCAACAAATGAGTGGCAAAGGAATGACGCAAGGCATGGCAATTCACCCGCTTCGGAATCGCCGCCCGTTTGGCCGCCCGTGCAACGGCCTTCTGCAAGGTATTCTCATGGAGGTGATGGCGCCGCTTCCGCACCGAACGCGGATCCACCGACAAGCGCCCCGAGGCGAAGACAAACTGCCAGCCCCACTGAATCGAAGCCGCTGGATACTTGCGCGCCAAGGCATCGGGGAGAAACACATGCACCGGTCCCTGAGCCTGATCGGCCTCAAACTGAAGCCGCCGTGCCTGCAAATGATCCTCCAGCGCCGGGCGATAGCGTTTCGGCAACGGCACTACCCGATCCTTCTTCCCCTTGCCATCGCGAACCAAAATCATGGCATGGGCAAAATCCACATCCTGCACCCGCAGCCGGATCAGCTCCATCAAACGCATGCCTGTTCCGTAAAGCAGGCCGGCCATCAACCGGGACGTGCCACCCAGTTCAGCGAACAAACGATCCACCTCATCCCGGCTCAACACCGTGGGCAAGCGACGCGAACGCTTCGCCGGCCGAAAATCCCCGCCCAACTCCAAAGGCCGCTGCAAGACAT
>JALSHN010000228.1 GCA_026982215.1 Gammaproteobacteria bacterium | reverse complement strand
GATGCACCGCGATCGCCAGGGGCGCTGGCGTGCGGTGGCCGAGGTCTACGGGCGGGTACGGCTGGACGTCCACCCTCAGGCCGGCGTCCTGGTGAGCCAGCTCACCGTGGGCGATTCGGTGCTGCTACACCAAGACCTGTTCCACCTCAGCCCACAAGGGCGACTGCGGCGCCTTACCCACGGTGGGCGCTATCGCCACGCCGCCTGGTCCCCCGACGGCCGGCGCATCGCCGCCGTGAGTCAACACGGTGGACGCAGCCGCCTGGAACTCCTCGACAACCAGGGACGACGACTGGAAACGCTGTGGCAGGGACGGGAAGCCGTCCTCGGCGCCGTGGACTTCTCCCCCGACGGCCGCCACCTGGCCGCCGCCCTATGGCGCCCGGAATGCGGTTGCTGGGACCTGGCACGCATCGAGATCGAGAGCCGCCGCTGGGAACTGCTCACCGACGACGACGCCATTCAGGCCCACCCGCGCTACGGCCCCGACGGCAGCCTGTTCTACAGCGCCGACCACGGCGGTCGTTACGACATCCACCGTCTCCCCCCCGAAGGCGGACGACGCGAACGCCTCACCCGCGTCATCGGTGCCGCCTTCCAGCCCGAATACGACCCCCACAACGACACCCTCTACTACGTCGGTCTCAGCGAAAGCGGACAGCAAATCTTCGCCCTCGAACACCCACGCCCGCTGGAAACGCACCCCCTGCCCGCCCCGCGTCCCTGGACGGAACCTCCCGCGCCGCCGGTGCGGGACCTCGCCACCGCCGCAAAACCTTATGATCCCTGGCCCCGGCTACGCCCCGCCTTCTGGTTACCCCTGTGGGAAATCACTCCCGGGCGCAACCTCATCGGCGCCGCCTTGAGTGGAGGAGACGACCTCGACCGCCATCGCTACGACCTCAGCCTGGCCTTCGACAGCCGCCAAGGGGTCGGCGACTACGCCCTCGGCTATCAATACGAAAAGGGATTCGTGCAATGGCGCCTCGGTGCCGGCCGCAGCCACCAAAGCTACCAGGACACCCAAGGACGGATCATTCAACTGCGCGCCGACCAGCGCCTGCGGCTGGAAGCCCTGCGCCCCTGGCGCCACACCGACCGTAACCTCACCCTCGGCCTGGCAGTGCAAACGCAACGACAATGGAACCTGAGAGCCGACGTGGCAGGCCACCCGAACAGTCGCAGCCGCCTCCTCGGCACCGGCCTGAACTGGCGCAGCACCCGCCGCCAGGCCCTTTCCCTCATCGGCTACCACGGCCACGACATCCGCCTCAGCACCGAGGCCATGGAACAGGATGGACAGCGAGGCGGCCGACTCCGCAGCCATCTCCAATGGACCTCTCCCCCCGTCTACGGTCGCCATGCCCTGCGGGCCGAAGCCGTGGTGGCCCGCAGTTTCGGCCGCATCACCCCCTTCGAACTGGGCGGCTACGACCCCGAGCTCAGCATGCCCGGCCCCTTCACCTACGGCCGTTACCGCTATCCGCTCCCAGGCCAGCGGATCGGCCGCGGCAGCGAGCGTGGCGACCGCCTGCAGTTACTACAACTCGCCTGGCACTTCCCGCTGAGCGAAGTGGAACGGGGATGGATGCTGCCGCCGCTGGGGCTGCAACGGCTCCACGGCCGGCTTTTTTCAATCGCCGGGCGCACTTGGTTCAGCGGTGAGCCACAACCGGAGTGGAAAAAATCAGCGGGAATCGAGCTCAACCTCGATACCTATGTGGGGTTCCAAATCCCCCTCAAGGTGAAAATCGGCTGGGCGGTGGGATCAGGGCCTCAAGCCAGCCAGGACTGGTACCTGGACTGGCAACTCCCCCTGTGGTGAGGCGGCTCACCCCCCCAGCTTGCGGCCCCGGGCGGCGGCCAGGCGCAGGCGCAGGGCGTTGAGCTTGATGAACCCCTCGGCATCGCGCTGGTCATAGGCCCCCTGATCGTCCTCGAAGGTGGCAATGGCCGGATCGAACAAGGAATCATTGGCCGACTCCCGCCCCACCACGGTCACGGAACCCTTGTACAGCTTCACCCGCACCCGCCCATTGACCACCGCCTGGGAGGCATCGATCATCGCCTGAAGCATCTTGCGCTCCGGGCTCCACCAGTAGCCGTTGTAGATGAGGGCGGCGTAGCGGGGCATGAGCTCGTCCTTCAAGTGGGCCACCTCACGGTCCAGAGTGATGGACTCGATGGCCCGATGGGCCTTGAGCATCACCGTCCCCGCCGGGGTCTCGTAACAGCCGCGGGACTTCATCCCCACATAGCGGTTCTCGACGATGTCCAACCGGCCCACCCCGTGCTCCCCGGCCACCCGGTTCAGATGCGCCATCACCTGGGCCGGGGTCATCGGTTCGCCGTCCACGGCGACGATATCACCGCGCTCATAGGTGAGCTCGAGATACTGGGGCTCGTCGGGGGCGGTCTCGGGGGCGGTGGTCCAGCGCCACATGCCCTCCTCCGGCTCGGTCCACGGGTCCTCCAGCGGGCCCCCTTCGTACGAGATGTGCAACAGATTGGCGTCCATGGAATAGGGCGACTTCTTGCCCCGCTTCTGTTCGATGGGAATGCCGTGGGCTTCGGCATAGGCCAAGAGCTTCTCG
>JALSHN010000227.1 GCA_026982215.1 Gammaproteobacteria bacterium | reverse complement strand
GGTGTTGCGGATCACCAACTGGATGCCCAATTTGGCGAACTGCTTGCGGAACCAGTCCATGCGCGCCTTGTCGTCGGGACCGCCGCCGGCGATGTCGAGATACAACGTCAGCGGCTTACCCGTCCGGGCATCCACCCCACCGGGATAACCGGCCTCGGCCAACAACCGCCGTGCCTCCTCCAACGAACGGCGCACCGCCTCGCCGTCCTCCCAACGATAGACATAGGGGTTGATCCCCGCCTCCCCCTCACGATAGCCGAAGATCCCCGGCGGGATGGGCCCCTGGGCTGCCACCCCGCGTCCGTTCATGAAAATGGCGATGTACTCCTCGTAATCCACCGCGATGGCGATGGCCCGGCGCAACTTGCGCGCCCGCTCCTCCAGCCCGCCCACCACCGGATCCAGCATATTGAAACCGAGATAGAAAATGGAACTGGCCACCGTGGTGGAGAGCCGGATGCCTTTGGCCGCCATCTCCTCGGTGAGGCGAATGTCCCCTTGGGAACCGATTTGCACCGCCTGATCGAAGCTCTCCGAACTGATCCCCGAGGCATCGTAATACCCCTGGAGGAACTTGTTCCAATAAGGAATGCTCTCCCGCTCCAGGCTGTACACCGCCCGATCGATGAACGGCAAGGGCCGGCCGGCATCACGCAACAGACCGGCCTCGGCATCGCCCGGCGCCCCCTCGCTGGGGTAACGCGCCCCGCGATAATTGGGATTGCGACTCAACACCATGCGCAGATTGGGGTTGTTCTCGGTGAGCATGTAGGCACCCGTACCGATGGGATACCAATCCAGGGTGAGGTTGCGCTCCGCCATCCCCGGCTGGCTGTAGAAACGATCCGCCTCCCAAGGCATGGGAGCGAAAAAGGGCATCGCCAGCCAATAGCGGAACTGGGGGTACTTGCCGCGGATACGGATGCGGTAGGTATAGCGATCCAAGAGCTCCACCCCCGCCAGCGGCAGTTCACGCAGATCCACCCAGCCCCCGCCCCTCTGCTGGCGAGCCTGGCGGATCGTCTGGGCGAGCTCGCGCAGCCCGACGATGTAGCCCGCCATCAACCCGAAGATGGGCGAATGCACCCGTGGATCGGCCAGCCGCTTGATCTGATAGACATAATCCGCAGCCACCAGCTCCCGGGTTCCGGTGTGGGGAAAATCCGCCAAGGTGTAGACAGCCTCCAGATCCTCGGCAGTGAGATCGTGATAGCGATATCCTTCCGCCCCCCGCGCCAGGGCGGGATGGGGCTGATAGAGGATCCCGGGACGGATGCGGATCTCGAACAGACTGAACGCCACCTGCTCCGCCGGGGCGTTCTCGGGCAACACCCGCCCGGCCTCGTCGAGCAGGGTCACCCGCGGCAGCGACACCGCGGTGTTGGGCACCAGCTCATAAGGGCGCTTGAGGTAGTGATAGCTCAGCGGCGGCTCGTAGATCTGGCCGATGAAGGCGTATTCATTGGAGCTGTAGGAACGGGCCGGATCCAGATGTTTCGGGCGTTCGGAAAAGGCGCTGTAGAGGACGTTGGCGGTGGCCTCCTCCGGGCGATAGGGGTTGTTCCACGGCTCGGCGCAACCGGCCAGGACCGCGGCCAGAACGCCCCACAGCAGCCACGCCCACCAGCGTTCCGTGCGATCTCCCGAAGCAGCCATGAAGTCAGGGGGTTGCAATACCAATGCCGGCGCCCATGGTAGCAAGGGGCGGGATTGCCGTATAGCCGGTGACCCCGGATAATACCGCCCACCGCAACCATTGGATAAAGGAAGGACGCATGGGTTTCCTGACGGGAAAAAAGGCCCTCATCGTCGGGCTGGCGAGCAACCGATCCATCGCCTGGGGCATCGCCCAGGCCATGCACCGCGAGGGCGCCGAACTGGCCTTCACCTACCAGAACGACCGCCTCAAGCCGCGAGTGGAAAAACTGGCCGCGGAATGCGACTCCGACATCGTCATCCCCTGTGACGTGGCCTCCGACGAACAGATCGAGGCGGTGTTCGACCACCTCGACGACTACTGGGACCACGTGGACATCCTGATTCACTCGGTGGCCTTCGCCCCCCGCGACCAACTGGAAGGCGACTTCCTCACCGCGGTGAACCGCGAAGGCTTCCGCATCGCCCACGAGATCAGCTCCTACAGCTTCGCCGCCCTGGCCAAGGCGGCGCTGCCGATGATGGAGGGCCGTGACGGCGCCCTGCTCACCTTGAGCTACCTGGGCGCGGAACGGGCGGTGCCCAACTACAACGTCATGGGCCTGGCCAAAGCCAGCCTGGAGGCCAACGTCCGTTACATGGCCAGCTCCCTGGGCCCCGACGGCATCCGGGTCAACGGCATCTCCGCCGGTCCCATCCGCACCCTGGCCGCCTCCGGCATCAGCGACTTCAAGTCCATGCTGGACAAGTTCTCCCAGGTGGCCCCGCTACGGCGCAACGTCACCATCGAAGAAGTGGGCAACACCGCCGCCTTCCTCTGCTCCGACCTCGCCTCCGGCATCACCGGCGAGATCATTCACGTGGACTGCGGCTACAGCACCATCGGCATGCCAGGCTGATCCCCCCGCCCCGCCCGAGCGGGCGGGGCCTCATCCCGGCAA
>JALSHN010000226.1 GCA_026982215.1 Gammaproteobacteria bacterium | reverse complement strand
TAATCCACTTGTCTTGCGTTGGGTTCACCCGGAGAAACGGCGTTGGTACACAGTCATCGCCACATCGGACCTGTTCGGCGATCTGGTGCTGATCCGTTCCTGGGGTAGCCTGGACAATCAAAGAGGCGGGGAGATGCGGGAGATTCTCTCTTCCAGGGAGGAGATCAAGGACAGGCTTCGGATCATCGCCAAGCAGCGCCGGCGGCACGGCTATGTGCGTTGTTCGTGCGGAGAAAATGGCCCATAATCACCGCATGAAATGCGGCAAATACATCTGGCAGCTGCCCGATTGGCCGAACTGGCGGAACGACCTAAGGCGCCTGTCTACACCGCTGGCCGACGTGTCCCGATCTCAGGGGGAACTGCTTGGACGATTGGCGGACTTCGGCATGGCCATCCGGAACCAGGCTGCCCTGTCCGCCCTGACGGAGGAGGTCGTCAAGACCAGTGAGGTCGAGGGGGAACATCTGAATGTCGCCTCGGTGCGTTCCTCCCTGGCCCGCCATCTGGGCGTGGAGATCGGTGCCCTGGCGCCGCCGGATCGCAAGGCGGAGGGCGTGGTCGAGATGGTGCTGGACGCCACCACGAAGTGTTTCGAACCACTTACCGTCGAGCGTCTATTTGGATGGCATGCGGCGCTGTTTCCCACCGGCTACAGCGGCATCCATCCGATCCGGGTGGCCGCCTGGCGGGATGATGCCCATGGACCCATGCAGGTCGTCTCCGGCCCGATCGGCCGCCAGCGGGTCCATTTTGAGGCACCGCCGGCTGAACGGCTGGAAGCGGAGATGGCGCATTTTCTCTCCTGGGCGAATACGGATGGCGATGAACCCATGCTGGTCAAAGCAGGACTGGCTCATCTCTGGTTCATCACCATTCATCCATTCGACGACGGCAATGGTCGTATCGCCCGGGCCATCGGCGACCTTTTCCTGGCCAGGGCCGACCAGTCCCCGCAGCGCTTCTATAGCCTCTCGGCCCAGATCCAGCGTGAACGGGCAAACTATTACCACATTCTGGAGCGGACTCAGAAGGGCACATTGGAGGTGACGGAATGGCTGCTCTGGTTTCTCGGCGCCTTGGAGCGGGCACTCGATGAGGCCCACAGAACAGTGGATACGGTACTGGCCAAGGCCCGGTTCTGGCAGCGTCTGTCGGGCGTTTCGCTCAATCCCAGACAGGTCAAGGTCTTGAACCGGCTGTTGGACGGCTTCGAAGGCAAACTCACAGCCAAAAAGTGGGCAGCCTTGGGAAAATGCTCTCCCGACACCGCACTGCGGGACATCAACGCACTGATCGCGCTGGGAGTGCTGCGCCGCTCGGCCTCTGCCGGCCGCAGCACCCATTATGAGCTGGTTGAAGATGCCCCAGACTACCGAAGCTTCTGAACATCTCACCGGCACCGTCGAGCGGATCACCTTCCACAGCGAAGAATCGGGCTTCTGCGTCCTGCGGGTCAAGGTCCGGGGCCGGCGGGAATTGGTCACCGTGGTGGGCAGCGCCGCCTCGGTCCACCCCGGCGAGCATATCGATTGCCAGGGCCGCTGGGTCAACCACCTCGAACACGGTCTCCAATTCCGGGCCGAACGCCTGAAGACGGTACCCCCTTCCACCCTGGAAGGGATCGAGAAATATCTGGCCTCCGGCATGGTCAAGGGTATCGGCCCCCATTTCGCCAAAAAACTGGTACACGCCTTCGGTGAGGCGGTGTTCGACGTCATCGAGCAGCAGCCCGAGCGTCTGGAGGAACTGGAGGGCATCGGTCCCAAACGGCGCCGCCAGGTGGTGGAAGCCTGGGCCGAACAGAAGAAGGTGCGGGAGATCATGGTGTTCCTCCAATCCCACGGCGTGGGTACCTCCCGGGCGGTGCGGATCTACAAGACCTACGGCGACGAGGCCATCGCCAAAGTCAGCGAGAACCCTTACCGCCTGGCCCTGGACATCTGGGGCATCGGCTTCAAGACCGCCGATACCATCGCCCGCAATCTGGGCATTCCTCAGGACTCACCGCTGAGGGCCCGGGCCGGGGTGCGCCACGCCCTCCAGGTCTGGAGCGAACAGGGGCATTGTGCCGCCCCCAGGGAGAAACTGATGGATCTGGCGGCCAAGCTGTTGGCGATTCCCGAGACCGTCATCGACCAGGCCATCGAGGCGGAGATCGCCGCGGAGAACCTGGTTGCCGAGCCTGGGGAGGACGGGGTGCTGATCTATCTGGCCCCGCTCCACAAAGCCGAATCCGGCTGCGCCCACCAGCTCCAGCGGCTGCTCGCCGGCAGTCCGCCCTGGGGCGCCATCGACCCCGCCAAGGCCATTCCCTGGGTCGAGGAAAAGACCGGCCTCGAGCTGTCCCCATCCCAGCGCCGGGCCCTGGCCACCCTGCTTTCCGCCAAGGTGGCCGTGCTCACCGGCGGTCCCGGCGTCGGCAAGACCACCCTGGTCAACGGCCTGCTGCGGATTCTGCGGGCCAAGAAAGTGCGGACGCTGCTGGCGGCGCCTACCGGCCGGGCCGCCAAACGCCTGTCGGAAAGCACAGGTCTGGAAGCGAAAACCGTCCATCGCCTCTTGGAATTCGATCCCAATACCCGCCGCTTCAAACACAGCGATGAC
>JALSHN010000225.1 GCA_026982215.1 Gammaproteobacteria bacterium | reverse complement strand
GGCTGGAGACGAAAGCGCCGTTCCAGCACCCGGGCGATGCGGCTCACTTCCAATGGATTGTCGAACAGCGCCAGAGTCACCCGCGGTGACTCTTCCCAGACTCCCAACCCCTTGAGGATCTCCAGATCCGGCAGGGGCAGCTCATCGCTACCCGCTGGCAGGCGGCGACTCACCCGGGCGGCCGCCAGGCTGTGGACGTGCAGGCAGGCGCGGGCCTGGGGAAACAATCGATAGAGGGCGGCATGGATCGCGCTCTCCGCCGAGGGTTTCAGCGATCCATCGCCCTCTACCACCCCCCCTTCCAGCGACAGGCGCAGGAAGTCGCTCTCCTCCAGGCGCCCCTTGGGCAGGCCGGAGGCGGTGATCCAGAAGGTCTCACCATCGATCCGAGCACTGAGATTGCCGGCGGTGCCGGGCATCCAGCCACGGGCATGAAAATCCCGGGCCATGGCAGCCAAGGCCCGGCGGGGGGGGAGATCGTCCCAGCGTGTCGCCATTCACTCCTCCTGGTGAGCGGAAAACCAGATATCACCGTAATCGGCCATCGCCTCGCCGTTGGAGTCGTCGGCATCGGTCATCACCGCCACCGCATCGATCCAGCGGACGGGTCTTCCGAGGTGGCGGGCCAGGGCCGCCGCCAGATTCAACCGTTCCTGCCGCCACTCACCGAGCGGCGCTCCGCGGCCGCGCAGCGCCAACATGGTGACGTTGGCGGTATAGGGGTTGGTCCACGCTACCCCCGCCGGCTGGGTGGCCGACCACACCAGGCTCAACGAGCGGGTGCGCCAGAAGGCCCAGCCACCGTCGATGACCACGTAGACGCGAGCGGCGAAATCATCGCCGCTGCGGCGGCGCTCGTCGTCCACCGGGGGCAAGCGGTGTACCCGCCAGGACCAGTGCAGCCAGGGGGTTCGATCGAGATCCACCCGGATGCGTCGCAGCAGGCCGGAGGCGCTGGCGCGGGCATGGGCCCGCAGGAAGCGGCGGCCCTGTTCTTCCACCAGCCGGTAGTCGGTGCGTCCCTGAAACACCTGGGATTCCCAAGGCGCCAATTCGCCGCGGGAGAAGGTGGCCACCTCCACCCGTTGCCCTGCGGCACTCTGGAGCGGCCAAGCCATCATCAGCAACAGCAGAACCGCCCAGCGCCGTTTCACAACAGTACCAGGGTCGCCAGCCCCAGGAAGGCCAGGAAGCCCACCACGTCGGTGACGGTGGTGAGCACCACACCGCCGGCCAGGGCGGGATCGGCCCCCAGGCGCTGCAGCACCAGGGGGATCACCGCTCCGGCCACCGCCGCCACCAGCAGGTTGATGACGATGGCCACCCCGATGACCATCCCCAGGGTGAGATCATGGAACCAGGCAATGGCGACGATGGCCACCACCACCGCCCACAGCAGGCCGTTGACCAGCGCCACCAGCACCTCCTTGCGCATCAGTCCCCAGGCGTTGGAGGCGGAGATCTGCCCCAGGGCCAGCCCACGGATCACCAGGGTGAGCGTCTGGGTGCCGGCGATGCCACCCATGCTGGCGACGATGGGCATCAACACCGCCAGGGCCACCACTTTTTCGATGGTCTCGTCGAACAGGCCGATCACCCAGGCGGCGAGAAAGGCGGTGACCAGGTTGACCCCCAGCCACACCGCCCGGCGGCGCGAGGAACGCAGCACCGGGGCGAACATGTCGTCTTCCTCGTCGAGACCGGAACGGGCCATGATGTCGTGGTCGGCCTGCTCGCGGATCAGGTCCACCACGTCGTCGATGGTGATGCGGCCGATGAGCTTGCCGTTCTCGTCCACCACCGGGGCGGAGATGAGGTCGCGGTCCTCGAACAGACGCGCCACTTCATTGGCCGGGGTATCGGCGGGAATGGGGTCCAGTTCGCGGTCGAGGATCTCGGCCACGGTGAGGCTGGGGTCCGAGGTCACCAGTTCGATCAGCCGCACCCGGCCCAGGTATTTGTCCTCGCGGTTGACCACGAACAGGCTGTCGGTGGGCTCGGGCAGCTCGCCGCGAAAGCGCAGGTAGCGCAGCACCACCTCCAGACTCACGTGGGGACGGATGGTCACCGTGTCCAGGTTCATCAGCCCGCCGGCGGTGTCGTCGGGATAGACCAGCACCGTCTCCAGGCGCTGGCGATCCTGCTCCGACATGGACTGCAGCAGCTCACTGATGACCGGCTCGGGCAGGTCGGGGAGGATGTCGGCCAAATCGTCGGTGTCCATCCCCTCGGTGGCCGCCACCAGTTCGTCACGGTCCATCTCCCGGATCAGGCCGGAGCGCACCTCGTCGTTGACGTAGAGGAGGATCTCCCCCTCCTGCTCGGCGGGCACCCGCTCCCACACCGCCTCACGTTGGTCGTGGGGCAGCGACTCGAGCAGATTGGCGATCTCCGCCGGGTGCAACTCGGACAGCAGCCGGTCCAGCTCGTCCAGCTGGCCTTCCTCCAACCAGTGGAGGACCTGGGTGAGGCGTTCCTGGCTGCTCTCCAGACGGTTTTCGGCGGCAGTGCTCATCGGTGTCGGTCCTTGAATGTGCAGGGAGAATCTCCGGATACAAACGAACGCGCCGGAGGGAAACCTCCGGCGCGGTGCCAGAACTATACCAGATCAGCGGGGTGGGGGCGGAGTTCCCGAAATCACTCCGGCTCGCCGAAGCGGTGGTGGATCATCTCGCACAGCGCGGCGACGGCCTCGGCCTCGTCTTCACCCTCGGCACGGATACGGATACGACTGCCTCGGGTGGCGCCGAGGGTGAGCACCCCCATGATGCTCTTGCCGTTGGCCTGGCGATCACCATGGACAAGGGTGATTCGGGACTGGAAACGTTGGGCCAGGGTCACCAGCCGGGCGGTGGCCCGGGCATGGAGGCCCAGGCGGTTGACGATCTCCACTTCACACTCGGTCATCTGGACGGCCGACACAGCAGGATGCCTTCACGTCCGCCGCTCAGGGCCTTTTCCACCAGGTCTTCCAGGCTGAGGCTGGCGTAATTGAACACCCGGACCAGCATGGGCAGGTTGACCCCGGCCACCACCCTCCGCCGTGCCCCTTGGAGCCGGCAGGCGATGTTGGCCGGGGTGGAGCCGTAGATGTCGGTGAGGACCAGCAGGCCATCGCCGCTGTCCAGGCGGGTCCCCAGCTCTTCGGCACGGGTCGCGAGCAAGTCGGGGTCGGCGTCCCGTGTCACCGGCAGTACGGCGGCCGCCAGCGGACAGAATCCGAGCATACCCACGGCGGTGTCCATCAGCGCCTCACCCACGCCTTCGTGGGTGATGATCAACACCCCGGCGCTCACGACAGCTCCCGATGACGCACCAGCACCTCCCGCCCCTCGACCGCCAACCGCTCGCGCAGCCGCTCCACCAGGTACACCGAGCGGTGCTGGCCGCCAGTGCAACCCACGGCGAGAGTGAGATAGCTGCGGCTGGCGGCCTCGAAGCGCGGTAGCCAGCGGTTCAGAAACCCGTGGATGTCGTCCAGCATCTGCGCCACCTCCGGTTGTTCGTCGAGGAACCGGCGCACCGGTTCGTCCAGACCGGTGTAGCGACGCAGGGCGGCGTCCCAGTAGGGGTTGGGCAGGCAACGGACGTCGAAGACGAAATCGGCCCCCGGCGGCACCCCGTGCTTGAAACCGAAGGATTCCAACGCCAGGGACAGGAGCCGTTGATCGCCGTGGCTCAGTCGCTGGCGCAACAGCTCGCGCAGTTGATGCAGGCTGGTGCGCGAAGTGTCCAGGTGGAGGTCGGCCTCCAGGGCGATGGGGCCGAGCAGGGCACGCTCCTCGACGATGGCCTCGGTGAGGCTCATGCCGCTGCGGGTGAGGGGATGCTTGCGCCGGGTGTCGGAGAAGCGCTTGAGGAGCACGTGGTCTTCGGCATCGAGGTAGATCACTTCGCAGCGGATGCCGGCGTCGCGCAGACCGGCGAGAATGGCAGGGAAACGCCCCAGTTCCTCGGGGGGGTTGCGGGCATCCACCCCCACCGCCGCCCGGTCACCGTATTTCTCCGGGTGGGCCAGCAGTTGTCCGGCGAAGGCCGACAACAGGGCCAGGGGCAGGTTGTCCACGCAGTAATAGCCCAGGTCTTCCAGCAGGTTGAGGGCGCTGCTCTTGCCGGATCCGGATGTCCCGCTGACGATCGACAGTCTCAATCGAGCTCCTCCCAAGGACGTTCGTTCTCGGCCCGCAGGCCTTCGGCCAGGGCCTCCAGCAACGGCACCAGCGCCCGCCCCCCCGGACCATGCACATGGTAACGAGGCAGGACCACGCCCGCCACCGTGACGTGCTCGATCTCGGGAGCCAGGCGGACGGCGGGATCCGCCGCCGGCTGGAGGCATATCATCGCATCGATGGGCTGAACGCGCGCCAACGCCCGCCGACCCCGCCAGGCCAACAGGTCCACCACACCGAGGTCGCGCAGATGGAGCTTGCCGTATCCCGTCCGCGGGGCCCACCCCAATAAGCATCGGGGGTCAAGGGCGGCCAGGATCACCCGGTCGTCGGCCACCAGGCGATGTCCCCGTTCCACCAGGGCCAGGGCCAGCTCGCTCTTGCCCCGCTCCGGGCCACCGTTGAGCAACAGCCCGCAGCCGGCCACCGCCACCAGGGTGGCATGGTGGTCCCGCCACTGGGCCAGCAAGGGGGCGAGGCGATGCAACCGCGCCACCGTCTCGGCCGGGGAATGGGGTGAGAGAAGGGCATGCGCCGCCTCGGGCCACCAGGACGGGGGGGTGAGTCCATCGCAGAAGACGGCCAGCGTCGCCGGGGCACGGCGCCAGTCCTCGGCGGTCAGCGCCCGCCACTGCCGCGGGCCGATGAGGGCGATGGGCGGGGGATCACAGGGGCTCCACGGTCCCAGCGCCAGCGGCAGTTCGTCGGCCGGATAGGGGCCGAGGACCACGGCGGCCGAGGCGGGTGTCCATGGCGTCAGACCAGCCAGCCGCGCCACGATGGACGCCGCCACGCCACCGCGGGATTCCGTGGTCACGGAGTCCCGCCGCTGCGCCATGGGTCAGCGGTCGCCTTCCATGGCGAGGCGCTCCAGCAGCAGCCGGTAGAAGGTCTCCACGTCGGGGGCCTCGCGCAGGCGCCGGCGCAGCTCGGCGTCGGAGAAGACACGCGCCAGACGGGCGAGCAGTTGGACATGCTCGTCGGCCGACTGCTCCGGAACCACCAGGGCACAGAAGAGGTCCACCGGTTCGGCGTCCGGGGCCTCGAAGTCCACCCCTTCGCGGGTATGGAGACAGGCGACCCGGGCCTCTTCCAGCCCGGGCACGCGACCGTGCGGCAGGGCGACACCGTGTCCCAGGGCGGTACTGCCGAGACGCTCCCGGGTCAGGAGGCTGTCGTAGACCACGGTCTCGGCCAGATCAGGATCTTCGGCGGTGAGCAGGCGGCTCAGGGCCTCCATCACGCGTTTTCGGCTGGTGAGCGGCAGGTCCCAGGCCACTCGCTGGGGGGGGAGCAGCTCGTCGTCGTGCACGGTAGACCTCCCATGCACCGGCTAACGGTCAGTGGCCGTTACGGTGATCGGTTTGTTTTTCTTTTTGTTTGATCAATTGATGATCGAGTTTATCCGTCAGCAGGTCGATGGCGGCGTAGAGGTCCTTGTGTTCGGCGTGGGCAAACAGAGTATGACCGGCCACATGCACGGTGGCCTCGGCCTTCTTGAGCACCTTGGTCTCCTCCTTGAGGATCACGTGGGCATCCAAGGCATCCTGGAAGTGACGCTCCAGGCGCTGGAACTTTTCTAGCACGTAGTCGCGTAGTGCCGGAGTGATGTCGATGTGATTGCCGGTGAGGTTGATCTGCATGGTCTCTCCAGGCCTCAGGCGAGGCGTTTGCGTTCGTTGGACGGCGGAATCCCCAGGGAATCGCGGTACTTGGCCACCGTGCGCCGGGCCACCTTGATCCCCTGCTCCGCCAACAGGCCGGCGATTTTACTGTCACTGAGCGGTTTTCGCACGTCTTCGTTGGCAATCATCTTTTTGATCAACGCCCGGATCGCCGTGGAGGAACATTCGCCACCGCTGTCGGTGCTCACGTGGCTGGAGAAGAAATATTTGAGTTCGAAGATCCCTCGTGGGGTGTGCATGTACTTCTTGGTGGTGATGCGCGAGATGGTGGATTCGTGCATCCCCACCGCCTCGGCGATGTCATGCAGCACCAGGGCCTTCATCGCCTCTTCACCGTGCTCCAGGAAGGCCTGCTGACGCTCGACGATGCAGCTGGCCACCTTGAGCAGGGTCTCGTTGCGGCTCTGCAGGCTCTTGAGAAACCAGCGGGCCTCTTGCAGCCGCCCTTGAAGGTAGGTGTTGTCGGGGCTGCGGTCGGCCCGCTTGACCATGCTGGCATACAGGCTGTTGATGCGCAGCCGCGGCTGGGTCTCGGGATTGAGCTCCACCCGCCAGGTGCCGTTGACCTTGCGCACGATCACATCGGGGACGATGTACTCGGTGCGGGCCGGGGAGATCTCGGTACCGGGGCGCGGCTTCAAGGTGTTGATCAGCTTCACCACCTCGGTGAGTTCGTCGGTGGAGAGGCGCAGCCGCCGGGCCAGGCGGTTGAAATCACGCCCGGCCAGCAGGTCGAAGTAGTTTTCCAGCAGGTTCATCGCCTCGTCGTACCAGGGCGGGCGGGGCTCCAGCTGGCGCAATTGCAGGATCAGGCTCTCGCGCAGATCCCGCGCCCCCACCCCTGGCGGGTCGAAATTCTGGATGCGGTGCAGAACCGCCTCGATCTCGTCGAGTTCCACTTCGTTTCCCACCGCCTCGCGGATCTCTTCCAGCGAGGCGCGCAGGTAGCCGTCTTCGTCGATGGCATCGATGAGGGCCACGGCGATGGCCTGGTCGGTCTCCGAGAAGGGCGTGAGCCGCATCTGCCACAACAGATGTTCGCGCAGGTCTTCTTCCTGGAAACGGCGGTTTTCGATGGCCGGGAGGTCGTCGTCGGGCGGGGGGGCGGAAGGGGCGCTGTAGCCGGGGTCGTAGACGTCTTCCCAGGCGGAATCCACCGGCAGCTCGCTGGGGATGTCGTCGTTCTGCAGGGCACCGCTCTCGATCTCCTCGGTCCCCGTGGCCGGATTTTCGTCGGCGGCGGCCTCGGTGTGTTCCAGCGGAGGGGGCTCCTCGGCGGAACCGTTGTCACCACTGGGTTCTTCGTTGCCGTCTTCCACGCGCTCCAGGAGGGGGTTGCTCTCCAGGGCCTCTTGAATCTCGGCCTCCAGCTCCAGGGAGGAGAGTTGCAACAAGCGGATCGCCTGCTGCAGCTGGGGGGTCATGGTCAGTTGCTGACCGAGCCGGAGTTGCAGCGATTGCTTCACGGATCACCCACCTCACGTTTTGACATGCAGGATTCACACCGTTTTCATCAAACCCCCTTGAGTATAGGGCGAGTGACGCCCAAACCCAACACTTTTCTCTCCCTCAGAGACGGAAGTCTTCTCCCAGATAGACACGGCGTACCTGGGCATCGGCAACGATCTCCTCGGGCCGGCCGCGGGCGATCACCCGCCCTTCGCTGATGATGTAGGCCCGCTGACAGATGCCGAGGGTCTCACGAACGTTGTGGTCGGTGATCAACACACCGATACCCCGTTCCCGCAGGTGGTCGATGATCTGCTGGATGTCCATCACGGCAATGGGATCGACGCCGGCGAAGGGCTCGTCGAGCAGGATGAAGCGGGGAGCGGCGGCCAGAGCACGGGCGATCTCCACCCGCCGGCGCTCACCACCGGAGAGGCTGGCGCCGAGGCTGTCGCGGATGTGGGTGATGTGGAACTCTTCCAGCAGGGCCTCCAGGGCCCGCTCGCGGGCGGGGCGATCCAGCTCGGGACGCAGCTCCAGCACACCGAGGATGTTCTGCGCCACGGTGAGACCACGGAACACCGAGGCCTCCTGGGGCAGATAACCCACGCCGAGACGGGCGCGACGGTAGAGGGGCAGGTGGTCGATGGGGGCGCCGTCCAGGGTGACCCGACCGGCATCGCAGGGAATGAGGCCGACGATCATGTAGAAGCTGGTGGTCTTGCCGGCCCCGTTGGGCCCCAGCAGGCCCACCACTTCACCGGCGCGCACGCTGAGGGAGACGCCGTTCACCACCGTGCGGCGACGGAAACGTTTCACCAGGCCTTCGGCGGCCAACACCGCGCTCACCGCCGCTCCGCCTCCTCGCTCTGGAGGGTCTCCGGGGCGATGATCACCCGTACCCGCCCGCCGGATTCCCCCCCTTCGGCGATCACCCGGCGCTGTTCCAGTTCGTATTCGATGCGCTCGCCTTCGAAACGATCGCCGCCCTGATTCAGGCGGGCCGAACCGGTGAGTATCAGCCGTCGCTGGTCGAGGCGGTAGTCGATGTGCCGTGCCCGGGCCTCCAACGGTGGCGTGTCGTCGCGCACGAGCACCGCCGGCTGCCCTTCGGCCTCCACCCGCACCAGCCGCTCGCCGCTGCGGTAGAGGCGCAGACGCTCGGCCTGCAAGTGCCACGGCCCTTGGTCGGCCCGTACCCGCCCCTCGTAGAGACTGACCCCGCTGGCCTCGTCCAGGGTCACCCGGTCGGCCTCGATACGCAGCGGAGCGCCCTCGGCGGCCCAACCCCAGCCGACACCTCCCCACAGCAACAGCAGCAGCCACAGGCGCATCATCCAGCCCCCATCCGCTCGTAGCGCACCTCGACCCCGCCTTCGAGCCACCACAGATCGCGCTGTAAATCAGCGCTCAACGCACCGGCCCGCGCCTCACCCCAGGGGGCGTCGAGCCGCACCGGTCCGTCGCCTTCCAGCCGCTGCTGCCGCCACCAGAGCCGGGCCAGGGGCATGTGGGCCTGCCAGCGCACGTCCCCGATGCGCCGTTCCACCTCCACCCCCCCACGCAACAGCAGGAGCTCGCCGTGGATCACGGTAGCCTGCTCGCCGCGGAGGCGCCATTCGATCTCTCCGGGCAGCCACAGGCGCGGCGCATCGATCTCGGCCAGGTCCTGATGGCGATAACCGTGATAACGTGCCCCTTCCAAGCGACGTTCCAGCCGACCATCGGCGGTGAATCGGTCGAGACGGAAGGCCTGCAACTGCACCTCAGGACCGACGGCGGCGGGAGACTCCGGGGAGGGGGTGGGACGCCAGCCCCCCCACCAGCCGGCGAGGAGCACGGCGACGGCCAGGGCGAGGAGGGGCAGGCGGCGCCGCACGGTTCAAGCCAGATAGGGGGCCAGCTGGGCCTCCAAGGTGCCCTGGGCCTCCATGATCAGTTCGCAGACGTCGCGTGCCGCTCCCCGCCCACCGGGATGGGGGGTCTGCCAGTGGGCATGGCGTTTCACCAAGGGATGGGCATCGGCCACCGCGATGGCCAGCCCCACCCGGGTCATCACCGGCAGGTCCACCACGTCGTCGCCCACATAGGCGGTCTGTTCGGGGGTGAGCCCCAGATCGGCGATGAGCTCGCGATAGGCGGGGAGTTTCTCCAACCGCCCCTGGAAGACGTGACGGATGCCCAGGCTTTCCATGCGCTTGCTCACCGTGGGCGAGCGGCGGGCGGTGATGATGGCCAGCTCCACTCCGCTGTTCATCAACAGCTTCATGCCGTGGCCGTCGCGGGAATGGAAGGCCTTGAGCTCCAGGCCGTCATCGGTGTAGTAGAGCCGGCCGTCGGTGAGTACGCCATCGACATCGAACACCACCAGCCGTACCTGGGCGGCCCGTCGTTGTATGTCTTGCATGGGTGTCTCTCCTCTACAAAACCCCGGCACGCAGCAGATCGTGCAGATTGACGGCACCCACCACGCGCCCCGATTCATCCACCACCGGGAAGGCATTGATGCGCCGGCTCTCCATCAGTTGCAGTGCCTCGGCGGCGAGCATGCCGGGCTCGAGGGTAGTGGCGGCGGTGGTCATCACCGCATCGATGGGGGTGGCATTGAGATCGGGGGGATTCTCCAGCAGGCGGCGCAGATCACCATCGGTGAACACTCCGGCGAGCCGGCCGTCCTCCTCCACCACCGTGGTGAACCCCAGTCGTTTGCGGGTGATCTCCATCACCGCCTGGGACAAGGTTGCCCCCCGGGCCACCCGCGGGATCTCGTCGTCGCGGTGCATGATGTCGGCCACATGGAGCAACAACCGCCGTCCCAGGGAGCCGCCGGGATGGGAGCGGGCGAAGTCCTCGGCGGTGAAGCCCCGGGCCTCGAGCAGGGCGATGGCCAGGGCGTCGCCCATGGCCAGGGTGGCGGTGGTGCTGGCGGTGGGGGCGAGCCCCAGGGGACAGGCCTCCTGGGCCACCGAGACATCCAGACAGACATCGGCCTCCCGCCCCAGGGTGGAATCACGCCGCCCGGTCATGGCGATCAGCGGCACACCGAGACGCCGCAACAAGGGGATGATGGTGACGATCTCGCCAGTCTCCCCGGAGTTGGAGATGGCGATCACCACGTCTTCGGGGGTGATCATGCCCAGGTCGCCATGGGAGGCCTCGCCGGGGTGGACGAAAAAGGCCGGGCTACCGGTGCTGGCCAGGGTGGCGGCGATCTTGCCGCCGATATGGCCGGACTTGCCCATGCCCAACACGACGATCCGCCCCTGACAACCCAGCATGAAACGGCAGGCGCGGACGAAGTCGTCACCGATGCGCTCACCCAGAGCAGCCACCGCGGCGGCCTCCAGCTCGATCACCGCCCGCCCCATGCGTTGCAGGGCGGCGTCATCCGCCCCGCGCAGGCGCCGGGGTTTACGCCGGCGTTCCTTCATGGATTCAGTCGCGTGGGGGATAGCCGGCCTCACTGAGGGCCTGGCGGATCTGCTGCGGATCCAGCCCTTCTCCGCTCACCGTGACCTTGCCGCTGGCCACCTCCACCTCCACCCCCGAGACCCCGGGGAGCTTGCTCAGGGCCTCTTGGATGGCGGCGGCGCAGCCACCGCATTTGATCTTGTCGGCATGAACGACTTGGGTTTCCATTCAACTCACCATGGCGAAATAGAGGGTGGTCATGTAGGCGCCGTAGGCCCCCAGCAGCACCAGGCCGCCGCTGCGGCCGATGCGTGGGGTGCGGCGCCAATTGTAGGCCAGAAGGAACAAGGCCACCGTCAATGCTAGCATGACGGGGTAGTCCCGCTGCAGCACCGAGGAGTCCAATACCGCCGGATGGATCACCGCCGGCAACCCCAGCACCCCGAGCAGATTGAACAGATTGGAGCCCACCACATTGCCGATGGCCAGATCGGGTTCGCCCTTGAGCGCCCCCATCACACTGGCGGCCAGCTCGGGCAGGCTGGTACCGATGGCGACGATGGTCAGACCGATGATCACTTCGCTGACGCCGAAGGCCTGGGCGATGTTCACCGCTCCCCAGACCACCATCCGCGCCCCCACCAGCAACACCACCAGTCCCAACAGCAACCACAACAGCGCCGCTCCCATGCCGAGGGTCTCGGGGATTTCCTCAACCACTTCAGCCTGGAGCGGATCGTGATCGCGCTCTCTCATCGCCAGACGCACCGTCCAGTAGATGAGCAGGACGAGCGTGGTGAGCAGGATCACGCCGTCCACCCGCCCCAATTCGCCGTCCAGCAGCAACAGTAGGGCGCCGAAACTCATCAGCAGCAGCACGGGAAACTCGCGCTTGATCACCCCGGAATGCACCGCCAGGGGAACGATCAAGGCGGTGGTCCCCAACACCAGGCCGATGTTGGCGATGTTGGAGCCCAGGGCATTGCCCACCGCCAGGCCGGTGGAGCCTGCCAGTCCGGCCATGGCGGATACCAGCAGCTCCGGCGCCGAGGTGCCGAAGCCGACGATCACCAGGCCGATGACCAGGGTGGAGACGCCGAGATTGCGCGCCACCCCCGCCGCGCCAAGAACGAAGCGGTCCGCCCCCCACACCAGGGCGATGATCCCCAACGCCACCGCACCGAGATCCATACCGGTCACAGTCGTCTCACCCCGCCAGAAGGTAATGCCCGGCGATCCCGGCGAACACCGCGGCACCGAACCAGTTGTTATTGAGAAAGGCACGAAAACAGGCCCGCCCCTCGCGATGACGGGTGATCCATTGCTGATGGAGGAACAACCCCGCCCCCAGTGCCAGCCCCAGCCAATAGGGCCACGCCAATCCCGCCTCTCGCCCCACCAACACCAGGCCGGCGATCACCCCGCCCTGCAACAGGCCGATGATCAAACGATCGTGCTCGGCGAACAGGATGGCGGTGGATTTCACCCCGATACGCAGATCGTCCTCGCGATCCACCATGGCATACCAGGTGTCGTAGGCCACGGTCCAGGCCACGGTCACCACGAACAGCAGCCACGCCAACGGCGGCACCGCGCCCTGTTGGGCCATGAAGGCCATGGGGATCGCCCAGGCAAAGGCCGCCCCCAGCACCACCTGCGGCAGGTGGGTGACCCGCTTCATGAAGGGATATACTGCCGCCAGCACCACCGCCACCACTGACAAGGCCACCGTCTTCCAGTCCAGCAACAACACCAAGGCGAAAGCGAACAGACACAGCAGCACGAACAGGGCCAGGGCCTCGCGGGGACTCACCCGCCCCGCGGCCAACGGACGCTCACGGGTACGGGCCACGTGGGGGTCGATGTGGCGATCGGCATAGTCGTTGATCACGCAACCCGCCGAGCGCATCAGCAACACCCCGGCGGTGAACACCAGCCACACCTTGAAATCGGGCAAGCCATCGGCGGCCAGCCACAAGGCCCACCATGTGGGCCACAGCAGCAGAAACACCCCGATGGGACGGTCCAGCCGCATCAGGCGTAGGTAATCGGCGAGGTGTCGGCGGGTGAGCAGGGTCATGAGTCTCGCGCATCCGACCACAGACCGGGGAGGAAAAACTCGCTCACCAACAGTGGACGGCCATGGTAGAGATAGCGGATGCGGCGCCCCCACAATCGCCCCCAGCCGAGCGGCAGACCCAGCTCGGTGGCGGGCACCCGGGCCCACTGCGGCGCGCCGCGTTCCACGAAGGGGCGGGAAAATAACAGCTCCCCCAGGGAACGTCCACCCAGACGGCGCAAGCGCCGCCCGGGGCCGGCAAGGGTAGCGGGGGGGATCAGGGTACGCGCGAACACCCAGGGGGTGGCATCGCAGCGCAGGAACACCCGCCGCTCCAACAAACGCTGCCCTGGTGCCAGCCCCAGCAGAGGGGCCTCATCGGCCCCCGCCCCCACCCACGACAGCCCCAGGAGCTGCACCGAGAAACGCCCCCGGCAGCGGGCCTGCAAGGCCCGGGTGAGCGAGCCGGGACACCCCAACCAGGCCCGTTGCGGCCCCGGCGGCCGCGGCCACGACGCTCGTGGCGCCCGCCAGCGCCCCCGTCTCAACACCGCTCACACCTCGGCATAGCGTTCCTCCTTCGACAACCAACGCCGCAACAACGGCTCCACCGCCTCGGGGTGGTGTTGCAACAAGCGTTCGGCCCACTCACAAGCCAGCGGGATCAACACCGCATCGCGCTCCAGGTCGGCCACCCGCAATCCCACCAAGCCGGTCTGTCGGGTCCCCAGGACCTCGCCCGGCCCACGCAGGGCCAGATCACGCTCGGCGATCACGAAACCGTCGTTACTCTCGCGCAACACCGCCAAGCGCGCCCGCGCCGTGGCGGAAAGGCGGCCATGATACAGCAGCACACAGACACTGCGCCCCCGCCCTCGCCCCACCCGACCACGGAGCTGATGCAATTGCGCCAACCCCAGCCGCTCGGCGTTGTCGATGATCATCACCGTGGCATTGGGCACATCCACCCCCACCTCGATCACCGTGGTGGCCACCAAGAGATCGATCTCCCCCGCCTTGAAGGCCGTCATCACCGCCGCCTTTTCCTCTCCTTTCATCCGTCCGTGCACCAAACCCACCCGCAGCTCGGCGAGTTCCTCCCTCAGCCGGACGGCGGTCTCCTCGGCGGCCTGGCAGGCCAGTTGCTCCGACTCGTCCACCAACGGGCAGACCCAATAGGCCTGACGACCGGCACCACAGGCCGCCCGCACCCGCGCCACCACTTCGTCGCGCCGCCGCTCTGGGATCACCACCGTCTCCACCGGGGTGCGCCCCGGGGGCAACTCATCGATCGACGAGACGTCCAGATCACCGTAGGCGGTCATCGCCAGGGTGCGGGGAATGGGCGTGGCGGTCATCACCAGCTGATGCGGCGCCCGATCACCGACCACCCCCTTCTCGCGCAACGCCAGACGCTGATGCACCCCGAAGCGGTGCTGCTCATCGACGATCACCAGCCCCAGGCGGGCGAAACGCACCGACTCCTGGAACAAGGCATGGGTACCCACCGCCACCCCTGCCCGTCCCTCACTGATCGCCTCCAAGACCTGCCGGCGCTCGGCAGCCCTCTGACGGCCGTTGAGCAACACCACCTCCACCCCCAGCGGCGCCAGCCAACCGGCAAGGTTGGCGGCATGCTGCTCCGCCAGCAACTCGGTGGGCGCCATCAACGCCGTCTGCCAACCCGAGCGGGCCAACCACCAGGCCGCCGCCGCGGCGATCACCGTCTTTCCCGAGCCCACATCCCCCTGCACCAAGCGCAGCATCGGTTCCGCGCGCGCCAGATCCGCCGCCACCTCGCGCAGCACCCGCCGCTGGGCCCCGGTGAGGTGGAACGGCAGCCGGTCGAGCAGGGGCGCCAAGGCCGTCTCCGAGGAGTCCACCCTCGGCGCCCGCCGGCGGCGATGACGCTGACGCGCACGCCGCAATCCCAGGTGATGGGCCAGCAGCTCCTCCAGGGCCAAGCGGCGCTGCGCCGGATGTTCCCCTGCCAGAATCGCCTCCAAGGCCTCCGGCGGCGGGCGATGGACGGTGAACAAGGCATCGCGCAACGACGGCAACCCCGCATCGCGACACCAGGACGGCGGCAGCCACTCCCCCAGGCAGCCCTCCTCGGCCAGTTCCAGCGCCGCCCCCACCCAACGACGCAAGCGCGCTTGTCCCAGGCCCTCGGTGGTGGGATAGACCGGCGTCAACCCCGCCTGTGGCTGCGCCTCCCCCAAGTGGTATTCCGGATGGACCATCTCCAGACCCTGGATGCCCGGACGCACCTCGCCAAAGGCGCTGAGCACCACGCCCTCGGCGAACTGGCGCAACTGCGCCGCCCCGAAATGGAAAAAACGCAACCCCAACACCCCACCGGAGGCGTCCTGCAACCGCACCACCAAGGTGCGCCGCCGCCCCGGCACCACCCGAGCGGACAGCACCGTGCCACACACCAGCACCTCCTGCCCCGGGCGCAAGGCCGCCAGCGGCCACACCCGGGTACGATCCTGATAACGCAGCGGCAAGTGGAACCACAGATCGCCCAGCGTGTGCACACCCAGACGTGCCAGGCGCTCGGCCTGACGCGGCCCCACCCCCGGTAACACCGTCACCGCACGGCGTTCGGGCAGATCCCTCACCAGCGACTCATGTTCCATGAGCAGCGATTCTAACCCCTTGATCCATGGAGAGCGATTTGGAATCACCAGCGGAGAAAGGGTAGACTCGCGCCCCCAGGTGACATCCCGGCGAGCGCATGCCCCGACCCCACAGAGAGACCTTGTTCATCGACGGCCCCGCCGGCCCCCTGGAGGCCCGCTGGGACCGTCCCCCCATGCCCCGCACCACCGCCCGGGCGGTGGTGTGCCACCCCCATCCCCTGCACGGCGGCACCCTGAGCAACAAGGTGGTCCACACCCTGGCAATCACCCTGGCCGAGGCCGGCATCCCGGCGCTGCGGTTCAATTTTCGCGGCGTGGGGGCCAGTGCCGGGCACTATGACCATGGCGACGGCGAGACCGACGATCTGCTGGCGGTGATCGACCATGTGCGGCGACAAGAACCCCACAGCGAGATCTGGCTGGGCGGTTTCTCCTTCGGGGCCTACGTGGCCCTGCGCGGCTGTCAGCGGCGGCCGGTGGCCCGTCTGATCACCGTGGCCCCGCCAGTGAACCTGTTCGATTGCCAGAACTTGGCGCCGCCGCCGCTGCCCTGGCTGCTGATCCAGGGCGAGGCCGACGAGATCGTCCCCTGCCGCGCGGTACTGGACTGGGCCCGGGCACGCCCCCACCCGCCGCGGGTGGCTTGCCTGGACGGTGCCGGACACTTCTTCCACCGCCGCCTCCACGACCTGCGCCAGACCCTGCTGGAGGACTGGGCCGCGTGACCCCGCTGATCCGCGCCGAGGAACTGAAAGACGGCAGCACCCGGGCGGTGGAACACCCGGTGGTCGGCAGCATCATCCTGGTGCGCAAGAACGGCCAGGCCCATGCCTACCGCAACCGCTGTCCCCACACCGGCGCGCCGCTGGACTGGCAGCCGGGTCGATTCCTCGATCCCAGCGGGGAGCACCTGCTGTGCGCCCTGCACGGTGCGCTGTTCCGCATCGAGGACGGCGCCTGCCTCGCCGGCCCCTGTCGGGGAGAGGGACTGGCCCCCCTGCCCCTCGTCGAACGGGGCGGCCGACTCTATCTCGCCGAGTCCTGAAGGCCATGTTGTTCCGTCGCCGCGCCCCGCTGGAACGCTTCTTCACCACCTACCGGGATCGCAGCCTGCTGGTCCACCAGGGGCTCGATCCCCATTGGCTGGAACGCCTGCTGCGCCAGGGGGGCGGCGCGGCCCCCTTCCGTCTCCACATCGGCCGGCAGGACGGCCGCCACCGCCCCACCCCGGTGGAATGTTTCGTCCATCGCGAGGTCCTGCCCCACGGCCTGCCCCTGCCGCTGCTGGTGAAGGTGGGCGAGGACGAATGCTGGCTGCGCCATCTGCGCCGCGATGAATACCTGTTGGCCGCCGAAGAGGTGCCGCTGGCGGCCGCGGAGATGGTGGTGCGTCACCACTTGCGACTGCAACGCCGGGGTGAGTGCTGCCACCCCCACCCCGGAACCCTGGCGTGGGAGGACAACACCCTGCTGTTCCCCGAGCCCGACCCCGACCTGCCCTAGGCCTCGGCTCGGTGCCACGTCCCCTCGCGCAGGACCACCTCCCCCACCCCATGACGGCGGAACAACTCGGCCAC
>JALSHN010000224.1 GCA_026982215.1 Gammaproteobacteria bacterium | reverse complement strand
GACGACGCGAGAGGGGCGTGACCTGCGCCCCGGCGAGAAAGATCAACCACGACAACTGCAACCACAACAAAAACAGAATCGTTCCCACGAAACTGGAATACAACGCCTCATAACGCGCCGACCCGGCCACCAAATGCGCAAACGCCATCCCCGAGAGCCGCCACACCACCGCCGCCCACAATGCCGCCCACAGCGCCGGCCGCCCCTTCACCCGGGTATTGGGCAGCAACAAATAAACGAACCAGAACGCCGCCACCGTGAGCAAAAACGGCAAAGCTCCCCCTAGCGCCACCCCACCGAAATGCTCGACGACGAACGCCGCCAGCGAAAACAACAACACCGGCCCCAACAACAACACACTCAGATAGCCGCTCAGGCGCAAAACGAAACTTCGCGCCTGGGAGACTCGCCACACGGCGTTGAAGGCTTCCTCGATCTTGTTGATCAACGCCACCGCGGTATAAACCAGCAACACCAGCCCCGCCGCCCCCAACACCCGGGTATCCACCTGATTCACGAACGCCACCAGCCGCGCGGCCAACGCCCCCCCTTGCACCCCCAAGGGCGCCAGGAACTCCTCCAGCAACGGCCGCACCTGATGATGCACCCCGAAGGCCTTGAGCAACGAAAAGCTCACCGCCAGCGACGGCACCAGCGCCAACAAGGTGGTATAGGCCAGCGAAGTGGCCCGCAATGCCAACGGCCCCCGCACCTGCGGCGAGAGCAACAGCCACGTCAGCCGCAAGACCCGCCGCAACCAACCGACGCGGTCATCACCCTCACCCCAGACCCGATCCACCCAAGCACGCCAGTGCATCGAACCGACCACCTCCCAAGCCATTCTCCGAGCATAACCTCCACCGCGCCCCGTCGCCCGAACCCGACAGCTTCCCCAAAAATGAAAATACTGTTTTTTAATCTATTATGGTGGTGTTAGATACAGACCGCGACGACGCGGAAAGGCAGTGGTCATGGAATGGCGTTTCGCGGTGGCCGACGCAAGCTGGCTGAACGGGCGGATCCAAGCACAGGACGTCATCGCCCGCTATCCCCACACTGTCCTGCTGCGGCTCACCCCAGAGCGGGCCGAGCGACTGGCTGCCGAGGCCCCCGCCGGTCTGTGGCACTTTACCGACGACCCCCACATCTGGGTCAACGGCAACCCCGTCGCCGTCCCCGCCGGGACACCCCACCTCGGCGACCATCCCCATACCCTGCTGCGCTTCCTCGGCCCCCTCACCGTCGCCTGGCGGGAGCTGCTGAACCACCACGGCATCGACATCCTCTTCTGGTGCCCCCCCTGGGGTGCCTGTTGCCGCCTCCCCGAGGGCTGGGACGGCCACCGGCTCCAACAGGCGCTCCCCTTTCTCGCCGGGGCACGGGACTACCTCGCCAAGCACTGCACCCGCGGCATCCCCGAGCCCGTGGAGACCCTGCGCCGACGCACCGGCCTGCCGCCGGCGGTGACCGACCTGGTGTGCTTCTCCGCCGAACGGCGCGAGACCCTGGCCCGGGACATCGATCGCCTGGGCGGCAAGGTCCTGGCCCGCTCCCGCAGCAAACTGCGCATCCAAGGCCTGCCCCCCGAGCGCCTGCGCCCGCTGGCGGGGGTGAAACTGGCCGACCCCGCCCGCATGCCCCTGCTGGCGGCATCGCCCCTCGCCGAAGCGGTGGGGCTGGAGGCCCCTGCAAGGGCCACGCCGCGCTACCGGGGCCGCGGTGAGATCGTCGCCGTGGCCGACACCGGACTGGACCAGGGCAGCACCGACCCCGAGCGTCTCCACCCCGACTTCCACGGCCGCATCCGCCGCCTCCTCAGCCGCCCCATCGACCCCTCCTGGGACGAATTCGTCGACAACCCCCGCGGCGACGACGGTGCCGCCGACCGGGTCTCCGGCCACGGCACCCACGTCGCTGGATTGGTGGCGGGCACCGGCGCCGCCGGCGGCGGCCGCTTCCCCGGCCTGGCCCCCGAAGCGCAACTGGTGTTCCAGGCCCTGGAACAAGACACCCGCACCAAGGCCGCCTACCGAGACCGCCTTCCCCCCGGTCACTACCTGAGCGGCCGGCCGCTGGACCTGCGTGAACTGTTCCGCCAGGCCCGGGAGTTCGGCGCCCGCATCCATGTGAACGCCTGGGGCGACCCGGTGAGCGGCCGCTACACCGACGACTGCTGGGAATGCGACGACTTCCTCCACCGCCATCCCGACGCCCTGGTGATCTTCGCCGCCGGCAACAGCGGCAGCGACCGCGACGGCGACCGCGAGATCGACCCCGGCAGCCTCTACGCCCCCGCCAGCGCCAAGAACGTCCTCGCCGTCGGGGCCACCGAGGGCCCCGTGCTCGGCTCGGGGCTCCGGGCCGGCTGGGGCGCCCTGGACCCCGAGGACCGCCGCTTCCGCCACCCCGCCGACCGTCGCGACCCCGTCTCCGGCGACATCGACCACCTGGCCCTGTTCACCGCCGTCGGCCCCACTCCCGATGGCCGCATCAAACCCGAGCTCTGCGCCCCCGGCACCAACCTCGCCGCCCCCCGCTCCAGCCTCATCCGCGGCCGCGGCTGGGGGCTGGCCAGCCCCCTCCCCTACTACATGTACAACGGCGGCACCTCCAT
>JALSHN010000223.1 GCA_026982215.1 Gammaproteobacteria bacterium | reverse complement strand
GCTGCCATTACTGCATCACGGCATGGTGATCGCCGGCTTGCCCTACACCGAAGCGGCGCTCAACACCACCACCGGCGGCGGCACCCCCTACGGTGCCTCCCACTGGGCGGGGGTGGACGGTGACCGCTCCCTGGACGAGAACGAGGCCAGCCTGTGCCAGGCCCTGGGACGACGGGTGGCCCTACTGGCGTTGCGATTGGCGGATTGAATTCCTCTCACAAGGCATCGAACAGGCCGGCCTGGGTCTGCCAGCGGGGATTGCGTGCGAGAAAGGCATTGACGAAGGGGATGGTGAGCGCCCGACGCGAGGCGAGGGAGGCCGTATCCAAGGCACGCAACAGATGCCGCAAAGTGGCCATGTCGCGCGGGCAGCGGCGCAACAGGTAATGGGCCGTCTCCTTGGGCAGATCGAGGCCACGGAGCGCGGCCAGGTACACCAAGGCCTCGGCCTTGTCGGCATCACTCAGGGGCTGGAGACGATAGACCCAGTCCCATCCGAGCCGTGAGCGGAGGTCGGGGAGCTGAAAGGCGCTGTGCGCCGGGGCGGCATCGCCACTGATCACCAAAGGTGTGCCCCGCTCCCGACAGCGGTTGTAGAGATGGAACAACGCCCGCTCCCAATCCGCCTTCCCGGCAAGGCGCCAGGATTCGTCGAGGCAGACCAGATCCAGCCCCTCCAGACCGTCCAGCAGCTCCGGCGCCCACTCGCCGGGCGAGGAGAGATCGAGACAGAGGCTGGCGCCGCCGCGGACACTGCAATGATGACAGGCGGCCTGAAGCAGATGGGAGCGGCCACTGCCCGGCGCCCCCCAGAGATACAAGACACCGGTTTCGCCCTCGGCGAGACCCCGCAGGCGCTCCACCAGCTCACCGTTGGGGCCGGGATAGAAATTCTCGAAGCGGGCCTGTTCATCCAGCGCCAAGGTGAGAGGAAGCTGCTCGGCCATTATCCGTCAAGGGGCGTAGAGGCGACTGTTGAGATAGCGTTCGTGGGCGTAACGCAGGATCACCATCACCACTGCCGCCATCGGCAGGGCGAGCAGCACGCCGAAAAAGCCAAACAATTGCCCGCCGGCCAGCACCGCGAAGATCACCGCCACCGGGTGCAGGCCAATGCGATCCCCCACCAGCCAGGGGGTGAGCACCATGCCCTCCAGCGCTTGGCCCACGGCGAACACTGCCGCCACCGGCAACAGGATGAAGGCGTCCTGGAACTGCAGCAGGGCGGCGATGCCGGCCAGCAGGATCCCCACCAGAAAACCGAGATAGGGGACGAAACTCACCAGGCCGGCAACGAGCCCGATGAGCAGGGCGAAATCCAGCCCCACCAGCGCGAGCCCCACGCTGTACACCAGCGCCAGTGCCAACATCACCAGCAACTGGCCACGCAGGAAGGCCCCCAGCACCTCGTCGGAATCGCGCGCCAAGCGCACGACGGTGGGTTCCAGTCGCCGGGGCAACAATTCGCGTACCCGGGCGACCAACAGATCCCAGTCACGCAGCAGATAGAAAGTGATCACCGGCACCAGCAACAGGTTGGCCAACCAACCCAACAGTGCCAGCCCCGATTTGGATACCGCGCTCACCACCCCCTTGGCCACTCCCCCGGCCTCACGCCAGTGTTGCGCCAGGATCTGCGGCAAAGCGGCCAGGTCGGCCAGTTCGGCCTCCAGCCCCAATCGCTGACCCACCCACGGCAGGACGTGCTCCTGGATGCGCTGCCAATAGAGCGGCAGCTTGGCCACCAGGGCGCCGATCTGGCGCTCCACCAACGGCAGCAGCACCAACAGCACGGCGATGAGGGCGAGGAAGATCACCACGAACACCACGGTCACCGCCAGCCAGCGCGGCAGGTGCCGTTCCAGACGGTCCACCAGGGGGTCCCCCATGTAGGCCAACAATGCCGAGACGGCGAAGGGGGTGAGTACCGGTGCCAGCAGATAGAGCAGTCCGGCGACGGCCGACAAGGCCAACAGCAGGAACAGGCGCTGCCCGTCGCTCATCCGCTGCGCTTCGTCCGCCATGCCCGCCAGCTCCAAGTGATCACATAATTGAGGCCGCTGGCGATCGTCGTGGCCAGCACCGCCCAGAAGGCCAGCAACACCGTCTGGATGCTCAGCCAATCCAATACCTGGTTCAGCACCACCAACAGCACCAGGGCGATCTGCATGGCGGTATTGAGCTTGCTGAGCACGCTGGGCTCCATCTCGTAAGGCCCCACCAGATAGTGATAGGCCAGCGCCCCGGCGACGATCACCAGATCCCGCCCCAGAACCGCCACCACCAACCACCACGGCACCAGCCCCAGGGCCCCCAACACCAGATAACTGCTCACCAACAACAACTTGTCGGCCACCGGATCCAGCACCGAGCCCAGCCGGCTGGTCCAGCCGTAGCGCTTGGCCAACCAACCATCCAAGGCATCACTCACCCCGGCGACGGCGAACAGCAGCAGCGCCCATGCGAAGGCATGGTTCATCAGCAGGGCGACGATGGGAATAACCAACAGGATGCGCAGCGCGCTCAGCAGGTTGGGCAGCTGCCGCAAGGCGATCATGGCGGCAAGAGCCGATATTCCAGCACATCCGTTTCCGCACGCTCGGACGCCGTAGCAGCGGGCACCAACACCCCTCCCAGGGCGAAGGCCTGGACCAGGGCGCCCACCTCCCCCCGCAGCCGCAGCTCCAGCGCCAGACGCCCGCCGTCCACCTCCACCGGCTGGACCCGTTCCACCACCGTCAACCCCTCCACATAGCGCTGCACCCGGGCGTAATCGGCCAGGCCGGTCACCCCGGTCACCCACAGGCGCACCCCTTCGGAACGATCCAGGCGCTGGGCATAACGGGCGGCCAAGACATCGGCGGTCCGTGCCACCCCTTCGGCGGCCACCCAGTCCAACGGACCGCTCACCACCCAGCGATCCACCACCCGCCCCCCCTCCAGCAGGAACCAGCGCCCCTGCCAGCGATGGGTGGTGAGATCCCGATAGAGACGTCCCACCAGCACCGCCTCGGCGCCATAACGCGCAGAGGCCGCCATGATGCGATCCACGAACCCACCCCAGACATCGGTGACGCTCAAGGCCATCTGGTCTTCCAGATCCAGCAGCGGGAACGACAACGGCAAGGCCCGTTCGGCACTCTCACGGCGCATCGCCGCCAGCAGCGAATGGGCGTTGTCTTCGTTGATCAAGCGGCGCTGACCGCCCTCCTGGACCACCACCCAGGCCAAGGTCAGCGGACGGGTATGCCCCCACAAAGGAAGACCCTGCTCCAACAGCGCGCGTTCCACCGCCCGGGGATCGAAACGGACCTCCAATACCAAACTCTCGGGAGTCTGGCGGTAGCGATACTGTTCCATGAAACGCGGGGCGCGCTGGAGCAGGGCCAAGGCGCGTTCGTCCTCCAGCATGCCCCGCCCCGAACCGATGCGCACCAACAAACGGGAGAAAGCGGCATACAACGCCCCCTCCCGCTCCTCGGCACCCTGCCCGGAGACGGGCACGGAGACGGTGAACAACCCCGGCACCTCCACCGCGGCCGCGGGGAGGGAGAACAGCAACCACAACGAGACGAGGACGATTCGGCGCATGGGCGGCAACGACGACTCCATGGGGCGCCTACCTTATCACAGCCACGCGATTCCCTTATACTTGCGCCCCTTCCGCAACACCAGGTCCTCGAGCCATGGCCAAGACCCCCATCAGCTACCGCGACGCGGGCGTGGACATCGATGCCGGCAACCGTTTGGTGGATCTCATCAAACCCATCGCCGCCCGCACCCGGCGCCCCGGGGTGCTGGACGGTCTCGGCGGCTTCGGCGCCCTGTTCCAGATCCCCTCTGGCCGTTACCGGGAGCCAGTGCTGGTCTCCGGCACCGACGGCGTCGGCACCAAGCTCAAACTGGCCTGGCGGATGGAACGCCATGACACCATCGGCATCGACTTGGTTGCCATGTGCGTCAACGACATCCTGGTGAGCGGCGCCGAGCCCCTGTTCTTCCTCGACTACTTCGCCACCGGCAAACTGGAGCTGGAAACCGCCCGGGCGGTGGTGGAAGGCATCGGCCGTGGCTGTGAACAAGCGGAGTGTGCCCTGGTGGGCGGCGAGACCGCGGAGATGCCTGGGCTCTATGCCCCCGGCGAATACGACCTGGCCGGCTTCTGTGTCGGGGTGGTGGAGCGGAGCGAGATCCTCGACGGTTCCCGGGTACGCGCCGGTGACCGCCTCATCGGCCTCGCCTCCTCCGGCCCCCATGCCAACGGCTATTCCCTCATCCGCAAGCTGGTGGAGGTCTACGGCACCGACCTCGATGCCCCCCTCGGCACCACCACCCTCGGCGAGGCGCTGCTGGCTCCCACCCGCATCTACGTCCGGGCGATCCGCCGGCTGATGGACAAGGTGCGCCTGCACGCCCTGGCACACATCACCGGGGGCGGCCTGCTGGAGAATCTCCCTCGTGTCCTCCCCGAGGAGCTCAAGGCCGAGATCGACGCTCAGGCCTGGGAGCGCCCGCCGGTGTTCCACTGGATCCAGGAGACCGCCCAGATCGACGACCAGGAGATGTACCGCACCTTCAACTGCGGCATCGGCATGGTGGTGGTGGTCTCCAAATGTGATGCAGAACGCGCCCTGCGCCACCTGCGCGCCGCCGGGGAGACGGCTTGGGAGATCGGCCGCATCGTCCCGCGCGGCGAGGATGAACCCGCGGTGGTGATCCCCTCGTGACCGCCCCGCTGCCCATCGTCGTCCTGGTTTCCGGCGGCGGGAGCAATCTCCAGGCCATCATCGACGCCATCGACCGTGGTGAGCTCCCCGCCCGCATCCAGGCGGTGATCAGCAACCGCCCCGAGGTCTTTGCCCTGGAACGGGCCGCCCGCGCCGGCATTCCCACCGAAGTACTCGACCACACCGCCTACGGTACCCGCGAAGACTACGACCAGGCACTGATGGCCGCCATCGACCGCCACCACCCCGCCCTGGTGGTGCTGGCCGGTTTCATGCGCATCCTCACCCCTGAGTTCGTCCACCACTACCACGGACGGCTGCTCAACATCCACCCCTCGCTGCTGCCCCGTCACCGGGGGCTGGACACTCACCGCCGCGCCCTGGAGGCCGGCGACAGCGAACACGGGGCCACAGTGCACTTCGTCACCGCAGAATTGGACGGTGGCCCACGCATCATCCAGGCCCGGGTCCCCGTCCATCCCGACGACACCCCCGAGAGCCTGGCGGCACGGGTGCTGGAAAAGGAACACCGCATCTATCCCCTGGCCATCCGCTGGTTCGCCGAAGGCCGCCTGCGCCAGGAGCACGACCAGGCCCTGCTGGACGGCCGCCCCCTCGACGAACCCGTCCGCTTCGACCCATGACCCGTGACTGTCACCCCCCCCACGGCCCTGCCCTGTGGATCCCACCCGCCGCGCTGCTCGCCGCTGCGGCACTGATAGGGGCCAGCGGCTGGACCCAACCGCTGTTCCTCGAGCTCAACCACTGGGGCGGAGGGGATCCCGTCTGGGCCGGCCTGACATTGTTCGGCGAACCGTTGGTGGCCCTGGCGCTGGGCCTGGTATGCCACCTGCGTCGCCCCCAGGCCGGCTGGGCGTTGATCCTCGGCGGCCTGGTCGCCGCCCTGGCGGTCAATCTCCTCAAGAGCGGGCTCGGCCTGCCCCGTCCCCTGGCGGTACTGCCCCCCGAGAATTTCCACCAGATCGGCGAACTGCTGCACTGGCGGGCCATGCCCTCGGGCCACACCGCCACCGCTTTCCTGTTCGCCGCCGTGGTCTTCTGGTGCGCCGACTACCGAGCCATGCGCTGGGGAGCCCTGATCATCGCCACCCTGGCCGGTCTCTCCCGCATCATGGTCGGCGCCCATTGGCCGACGGACGTCCTCGCCGGCGCCGCTCTGGGCTGGCTCATGGGCGCCCTCGGTGTGTGGCTGGCCGGCCGCTGGACAGGGCTGCTGCACCGCCGCGGCCAAATCGCAGGCGCCGTCATCCTTGGCGCCAGCGCCCTCTCACTCCCCTTCTACCGCTCCGGTTATCCCGAGGCCCACGAATTACAAACGGCCATCGGTCTGGCCGCCCTGACCCTGGCTGCCATCGCCCTGTGGCGACGTCAGCGTGGACGACGCAACAACACCACCCCGCCGCGGCGATAGAGCACCTCCGCCTCGGGCCAGTCCGCGGCGTGCCCCACATCGGTGAACAGCACCTCCCCCGGCGCGGGATGGCGCCGCGGCGTGATCGCCTGGCGGTAAAAACTGAAACTGGGCAGGTGCACCTTGTACTGCACCACCCGTTCCCACCCCTGGGCACGCGCCAACAACCCTGCCTCCTTGATCGGCCCCTGGATCATCCCCGCCACCGCCGGCAGGAAATAACCCGACACCACCAAGGCACACAGCGGACCGGCGAGTAACAGACGCAGACTCACCTCCCAGCGACGCAAGGCCGCCAGCACCGCCAATACCCCCAGGGCCGCGAGACAGGCCAACAGATAATTCACATCGAAATAGTGTTCGTACTGGGCCAGGGCGGCGGCATAGAACGGCTCCTTCACCTCGAGGTACGGCAACCACCACGGCAGCGCCGCCAATCCCCCCAGCCACAGCGCCGCCGGCAACAAGGCCCAGGTGATGGAACGCAACCGCGGCAGATGGATGGCCATCAAGGCCACCACTCCGGTGAGACCGTAATTGACGTAATGGGGCAGTTTGGTGCCCGAGAGTGAGAAGAACACCAGTACGAACAGGAACAACAACAACAGATAGCGCTGCAGAGAATCGGCCCACATCTCCCGCACCCGGGGAAGCAACGCCAACAGCGCCGTCGTGAACGGCAACACCCCCAGCAACACCACCGGCAGATAATAGAACAGGCTGCCGGCATGCCCCTCCATGGGGCCGGAGAACCGCCCCACGTTGTGCTTGAGGAAAAAGCCGTCGATGAAGGCCCGGCCCTGAGCGAGATACTCGGCGACATACCAAGGCAGGGCGATGGCCAGCAACAACGCCAGCCCCCGGGGATCGAACACCGCCCGCAGCCACAGCCGCCACTGCCCCAAAGAGCCATAGAACAAACCGCTCACCGCCAGCGGCACCAACACCGCCACCGGTCCTTTGGCGAGCAATCCCAGACCGATGGCCCCATGGGCAGCCAGCAAAAAGACCCGGCGCCCTTCCCGGTGATAGGCATAGATCATCGCCAGCGCCGCCCACAGCCACAGATTGAGCAGGGCATCCGCAGTGGCCGCCCGACCGATCACCGACAGCGACAACGCCGAAGACAACAGGATCCCGGCACTCAGGGCGGTGCGGCGGTCACGGTAACGGGCCAGGAACCACACCACCAACAACGACCAGGCGGTGGCGGAAAGCGCCGAGGGCAGGCGCACCGCCAGCTCATTGACCCCCAGCAGGGCCATCGAGGCCGCCTGCAGCCAATAGACCAGGATGGGCTTGTCGAAACGCAGCTCACCATTGAGATAGGTGGTGACCCAGTCCCCGCCCACCAGCATTTCCCGGCTGGCCTCGGCGAAGGCCCCCTCGTCCACGTCGAACAGGGGCACCGCCCACAGATTGAACCAAAACCCCAGCGCCAGCGAGACACACCACAACCAAAACAGCGGCTCACGATGCCAAGGAAAGACCTCTCGTCCAGCCACGACCACCTCCAAAGGAAACGGGGCGCGATGATACACCCCCCGCCCGGCGGCGGCGACTGCCCCCCGTCGTCCCCATGGCCTACAATAGCGCCCCTCATGAACAAGACCACCGCCCTGCGCACCACCCTCGGCCTGCTCATCACCCTCGTCTTCCTGGTGGTGGTGGACCGCACCGTCGGATGGCAACGCCTCTGGACCCCCTGGACCGCCTTGTCACCCGCGGCAATCGCCCTCGCCCTCGGCCTGCTGCTCGTCAGCTACCTGCTGCGCGCGCTGCGCCTCTACGACTACTTCCACGGTGAGATGGCCGGCCGTCTGCCCCTCACCCTGCGACTCACCCTGTGGCACAACCTGTTCAACAACCTGCTGCCCATGCGCAGCGGCGAATTGAGTTTCCCCGTCCTCATGTCGCGTTACTTCGGCATCGACGCCATCCGCTCCCTCCCCGCCCTGTTGTGGTTCCGCCTGCTGGACCTGCACACCCTGCTCTTCCTGGCCGGCATCGCCGCCCTCGGCCTGTTCAAGGCCCCGCCATGGCTCCTGGCGCTGTGGCTGGCCTGGCTGCCCCTGCCCTGGCTGGTCTACCGCACCGGCCTGTGGCTGGCCCCCCGCCTCCACGGAGACGACCACCGCTGGCACACCACCCTGGCCCGGGCACTCGCTCACCTGCCCACCACCCCCCGCGCCCTGTGGCGCTCCTGGGGCTGGACCCTGATCAACTGGCTGACCAAACTGGCGGTCTTCGCCTGGTTGCTGAGCCGCTTCGCCCCCCTGCCCGCCCCGGCGGCCCTGCTCGGCGCCGTCGGTGGCGAACTCTCCTCGGTGCTTCCCATCCACGGCATCGCCGGTTTCGGCACTTACGAGGCCGGGGTGGTGGCCGGACTGGCGCTGTGGTCCAGGGATCTCAGCGACCACCTCGGGGCCGCGGTAAATCTTCACCTCTTCTTGCTTGGCGCCACCTTCCTGGGCGGCCTGCTGGCCCTCGCCCTCCCCCGGGGGCACCGTTATGGATGAGACCTTGTTGCTGGCCGCCAATCAGGGGCTGGGGAGCCCGTGGCTCGATCCCCTGATGCAATGGCTCTCCGCCAAAGCCGGCTTCGGCATCCCACTGCTCCTCGGCCTGGCCGGCTGGCTGGCCTGGCGCCACCGTCCGCTGTTCGGCCTGGCCCTGTTGCTCACCGTGGGATTGAGCGATGCCAGCGGCCAGTTCCTCAAAGACCGACTGCAACAGCCCCGCCCCTGCGCCGAGGCCCACCTCGAGCTGCGCGGCCCCACCGGCCGCCCGCCCCGCTGCCCCGGCGACACCAGCGGCATGCCCTCCAATCACGCGATGAACTTTTTCGCCGCCACCGCTTTCCTCATCGCCGTCGGCGCCTCCCGCGGCCTCGGCGCCGCCCTGGCCCTGATCGCCCTCCTGGTCGCCCTCTCCCGGGTCTATCTCGGCGTCCACTACCCCAGTCAAGTCCTGGCGGGCGCCCTTTTGGGCCTGGCGATCGGCGCCGCTCTCGGCTGGCTCACCCGCCGCCTCGGCGGTGTATCATCCCCCAAGCAAAAGACCAAGGTCCCATGAACGACGATCACGACACCACCGCCCAGCCCCACCGCCTCTCCATCGTCATTCCGCTCTACAACGAGGAGGACAACGTCCGTCCGTTGCTGGAACGCATCCACCAGGCCCTGGACGACTACCCCCACCCCTGGGAGCTGATCCTGGTGGACGACGGCAGCAGCGACCGCACCGTGAGCCGCGTCAAAGAAGAAACCCGCCGCTACGGCCCCCACGTACGCCTCATCGAACTGCAGCGCAACTTCGGCCAGACCGCTGCCATGCAGGCCGGCATCGATGCCGCCCGCGGCGACGTCATCGTCACCCTCGACGGTGACCTGCAAAACGACCCCCAGGACATCCCCCGGCTGGTGAAACGGCTGTTGGAGGAAGACCTCGACCTGGTGGCCGGCTGGCGGCGCGACCGCCAGGACAACGTCTGGCTGCGCACCCTGCCTTCCAAACTGGCCAACCGTCTCATCGCCCGGGTCACCGGGGTCCACCTGCACGACTACGGCTGCACCCTCAAGGCCTTTCGTGCCAACATCCTCAAAGAGGTCCGCCTCTACGGCGAGATGCACCGCTTCATCCCCGCCTGGGTGGCCACCCTCACCACCCCGGCCCGCATCGCCGAGGAGGTGGTCACCCACCACCCCCGCCGTTTCGGCGAGTCCAAATACGGCATCAGCCGCACCTTCCGGGTGTTACTGGACTTGCTGGCGGTGTATTTCTTCATGCGCTACCGTACCCGCCCCGGCCACTTCTTCGGCAAGATCGCCTTCACCTTCGGCGGCATCGGCGGACTGATCCTCGGCTATCTGTTCATCCTCAAACTGATGGGGGAATCCATCGGCACCCGGCCATTGTTCCAGATCGGCATCCTCTTCGAGGTGATGGCGGTGCAATTCCTCACCACCGGCATCCTCGCCGAGCTGCTCACCCGCACCTACTACGAATCCAGCGACCAGCGCAGCTACAGCGTGCGCAACGAAGCCGCTCTCCATCCCCGCCCCGACCAACAGTGGCACACCCCATGATCCGCCTGCTCGCCCTCCTCCTCTGGCTCCTGCCCCTGGCCGCTGGCGCCGGTGACCCCGCGCCCATCCCCGATTTCGAGGCCCGCTACGGCATCTACAAAGGGCCGCTGAAAATCGGCGAGGCGGTGCGCGTCCTGGGACGGAACCGGGAAGGACTCTATTACCGCTCCCAGACCCACCCCGTGGGCATCGCCGCCTGGGTGGTGGACCTGCGCCTGGACGACTTCAGCCGCATCCAGTGGGTCGATGGCCGCCCCCGCCCGCTCTACTACCGCCAGCGCCGGGAGGGCCGCAAGCCACGACTGATCGAACAACGCTACGACTGGCAGGCGATGATCGCCCACAGCCGCTACAACGGCGAGCCCTTCGAAATCCCCCTCACCCCGCGGGCGGTGGACCAAAACATGTACCTGCTGGCGATCATGGCCGACCTCGCCGCCGGGCGACGCCCCACGACCCTGGAGGTGGTGGAAGGCAAGAAAATGAAGACCTACCGACTGAGCTACCCCGGCACCCGACGGCTGGACACCCCGTGGGGCGAAGTGGAAGCCGTGGGTGTGGAACGGCGTGGCAAGAAAGAAACCACCCAGGTGTGGAGCGCTCCGACCCTGGGATACGTCCCGGTACTCATCGTCCACCACGGCGACGGCGGCCGCCTGGAGGCCCGGCTGGAGCGGCTCAACGGCATCACCGCGGGCAATGTCCCGCCGCGGCGAACGAAAGAAGCGTGGGATTGAGACTCAGGCCCGCGGCAGGGTGACCCCCCGCTGGCCCTGATACTTGCCGGCCCGGTCGCGGTAAGAGGTCTCGCAGACCTCGTCGGACTCCAGGAACAACAGCTGCGCCACCCCCTCGTTGGCATAGATGCGCGCCGGCAACGGGGTGGTGTTGGAGAACTCCAGGGTCACGTGCCCCTCCCACTCCGGCTCCAGGGGGGTCACGTTGACGATGATCCCGCAGCGGGCATAGGTGGACTTGCCCAGGCAGATGGCCAGCACGTTGCGCGGGATGCGGAAATACTCCACCGTGCGGGCCAGGGCGAAGGAATTGGGCGGGATCACACACTCCGGCCCCTTCACATCCACGAAACTGCCCTCATCGAACTGTTTGGGATCGACGATGGTGGAATTGATATTGGTGAAGACCTTGAATTCGTCGGCACAGCGAATGTCGTAGCCGTAGCTGGAGGTGCCGTAGGAGATCACCCGCCCGCCATTCGTCTCCTTCACCTGGTTGGGTTCGAAGGGCTCGATCATGCCCTGCTCCGCCATCCGGCGGATCCATTTGTCCGATTTGATCATGTGTTCTGAATCACGATGTTGGGGAACTTGCTGGAATAATCCTTGGCCTGGGTGGCGATCTTGGCAGCCACCTTGCGGGCGATCTCCCGATAGATGCGCGAGATGGCGGAATCGGGCTCGGCCACCACCGTGGGCCGTCCGGAATCGGCCTCCTCGCGGATGCGGATGTCCAGCGGCAACTGCCCCAACAGCTCCACGCCGTAGTCCTCGGCCATCTTCGCCCCGCCGCCCTCGCCGAAGATGGGCTCCTGATGGCCGCAGTTGGAACAGATGTGCAGGCTCATGTTCTCCACGATCCCCAGCACCGGTACGTTCACCTTCTCGAACATCTTCAGACCCTTGCGGGCATCCAACAGGGCGATGTCCTGGGGCGTGGTGACGATCACCGCCCCGGTGACCGGGATCTTCTGCGCCAGGGTGAGCTGCACATCGCCGGTGCCCGGCGGCAGATCGATGACGAGATAATCCAGGTCGCGCCAATTGGTATCCTTGAGCAACTGCTCCAGGGCCTGGGTGACCATGGGGCCGCGCCAGATCATCGGCGTTTCCTCATCGATGAGGAAACCGATGGACATGGCCTGCACCCCGTGACCCACCATCGGCTCCATGGACTTGCCGTCCCGGCTCTCCGGGCGCCCCTGGATGCCCAGCATGCGCGGCTGGCTGGGCCCGTAGATGTCGGCATCCAACACCCCCACCCTGGCCCCCTCGGCGGCCAGGGCCAGGGCCAGATTCACCGCAGTGGTGGACTTGCCCACGCCCCCCTTGCCCGAAGCCACGGCGATGATGTTCTTCACCCCCGGCAGGGGCTTCACCCCCCGCTGCACGGCATGGGTCTCGATCCGGCTGGTCACCGAGACCTGTACCTCGCGCACCCCCGGCACGGCCTGGATCAGCTCGGCCAGGGCCTGCTTCAATTCCTCGGCGTAACCGCGGGCGGGATACCCCAACACCACCTCCAGCTTCACCCGGCCGTCGTCCTCCACCTCGATGGCCTTCACCGCCTTGGCGGAGACCAGATCGCGCCCTAGATAGGGATCGGTGAAGTCCTTGAGTGCGGTCTCCACGGCCAAACGAGACACCTGGGACATAATCGCCTCCACAAATCTGCTAACTTCCCATTGGATGGCGATTCTATCAAATCCTGATGAAGCCGGCGGGGCTTTTACCACGCTGGAAGACGGCTCCCGCTTGAACTGGCGGCAATGGGGAGATCCGGAAGGGTTCCCGGTGCTCTACTGCCACGGCTTTCCCGGCTCCCGGTTGGAGGCGGCCCTGGCCCACGAGGGCGCCCTTCGCCTGGGGCTGCGCCTCATCGCCCCCGACCGGCCCGGGTTGGGCGGCTCACCCCCTTTGATGAAGGCCGATCTTGCCATCCGCGCCGATATCCTGGCCGGGCTGATGGGACGGTTGGGATTCCAGCACTGGGGGGTCCTCGGGGTCTCGGCGGGAGGAAGTTACGCCGTGGCGGTGGCCGCCCGCCACCCGGAGCAGGTACGGGCCCTGAGCTGTGTGGCCCCGCTGGTTCCCCAGGCGGGAGCCGAGGGCATGCATCTACTGGCCCGGGCGGTGATCCGTGCCGCTGCCCGCCATCCCCGGCGCTTCCGTGCCCTGGTCGCCAGTCTGGCCCCCGTGCTGCGCCGCCACCCGCGGTGGGGACTGCGCGCCCTGAGGCCCTGGCTGCCCCCCAGTGACCAGGCGGCGCTCGCCGACCCCACCTTACGCCGCATCTGGAACGCCAGCGTCCAGGAAGGTCTGCGTCAGGGAGGGGCCGCCGCCGAGGACCTGAGGGCCTTGGTCCGCCCGTGGCCTCTCGATCCGGCGGCGATCACCTGCCCCACCCGCATCTGGCATGGCGAGGCCGACACCCAGGTACCCCTCGGCCACGGTCGCTGGCTGGCCCGCCGCATCCCCCACTGCCGCTGGCAGCCGGTGGCGGATCAAGGCCACTTCTCCCTGCCCAGCCAGTGTGCCGGCGCCATCCTGGAAGGCCTCAGGGACGATCTCGGCTCGACCCCCTTCCCGGGAGACCCGCGGTGAGCACGGGACGGTGTGAGTTGTGCCGACGCGAAGGGGTGGAGTTGACCCGTCACCACCTCATTCCCCGCAGCACCCACGGCCGCCGCCGCATCCGCCGTCGATTCGACCGCCAACAACGGCAAAACGCCGTGCTGTGGCTCTGTCGCCCCTGCCACAAACAGCTCCACGCCTTGATCCCGGAGATGGAACTGGCCCTGCGCTACCACACGCGGGAGGCCCTGTTGAGCCATCCCGAGTTGTCCCGTTTCATCGCCTGGATCCGCAAACGGCCTCCAGGGCACCTGCCCCGGGCCTTTACCAGCCGGCGGGGCCGTTGACCCGCCAACGATCACGGGCCATAGTCGCACCCAAGGATCACGTTCACGACCCCATGCCCACACCACATCCCACCTTGCGCCTGCTGGTGATCGCCCTGTTGGTGATCATCGTCTACGGCTCCCTCTACCCCTTCGACTTCCGCCCCCTGCAACCAGGCGATCTGGCCGCGCTCACCGCCAGTCTGGCCCGCCTCTCCACCCGCGGCGACATCCTCGGCAACATCGTCCTGTTCGTGCCGGTGGGGCTGTTGGCCCGTCTGGCCTGGCCCCACCGGGGCTGGCTGTGGCTCATCGCCTGGAGTGGTGGACTGGCCCTGGCCATCCAATTGGTCCAACTGTTTCTCCCCAGCCGCGACGCCAGTCTGCAAGACGCCCTGTGGAATCTGCTGGGGGTGGTCGTGGGGGGAATGGCGGCCGGACTGAGGGAGCAGGCCTGGCGAATCGGCCTACCCCTGGCCCGCAGCGATCGCTTCGCCCTGGGCCTGTTGGGACTGTGGCTGGCCGCCCGCCTCACCCCCTTCGTCCCCTCATTGGACTGGCAGCTCATCAAAGACAGCCTCAAGCCGCTGCTGCTCCATCCTCAGTGGGACTGGGATCGGATCCTGGTGCAGACGGCCCTGTGGGGAGTGGCGGCCCGGGCCTGGTGGACGGTATGGGAAGGGCACTGGCGGCTGACGCTGTGGTCGCTGCTGGTGATCTCGGTGTTCGCCCTGGAGGCGGTGATCGTCGCCAACGTGGTGACCCTGCCATCCGTGCTGGGGGCAGGGCTGGGCACCCTGTTATGGGCCGGGGTGCTGGCACGGCGGGCCAACGGCAACACCCCCTTGGCCCTGCTGCTCATGCTCGCCCTGCTGGTGCAGGGACTCACCCCTTTCCAGCTACGCCCCGAACCCGTCCCCTTCGGCTGGCTCCCCATGCAAGGCTTCTTGAGTGCCCTGAGCCTGTTCAATGTCGGCGTCCTGCTGGCCAAGGCCTATTTCTATGGGGCCTTGTTGTGGATACTGCAGCGGGACGGGGCCAGCCTGCGTTTCGCCACCACCCTCACCGTACTGTTGACCTTCGCGGTGGAATGGGCCCAGACTTACCTGGCCGCCCATACCCCGGAGATCACCGACCCCCTCATCGCCCTGCTCATGGCCTGGCTCTATCACGCCCTGCGCCGCCCCTCGCCATCCTCGTCTTCCCAGGCAACGTAAGCCGGTGATGTATCAGGGCGCGGCGGCGCGCAACGGTCCCCACAGGGCCTCCAAGTCGGCGGGACGATCCAGATCACGCAAGGGGGACAAGGCCTCCCAAGACCAATCCAAGGCCTCCAAGCGCGCCTGGGTGGCGGCCAGGACCTGGTCCGTCCCCCAGGGGATGTCAGCGAACAGGGCCGGTACCGGAGGTCGGGAGAGGCCGATGAGCACGTATCCCCCATCCACTGCCGGCCCGATGACCGCATCGCGGCCACCCCCCAACGCCTCCAAGGCCTGGGCCAGATAGGGTTCGCTGAGACCGGGGCAGTCGGTGCCCACCAGGATGGCGTAACGCGCCTGATGAAGGGCCGCTTCCAGGGCCGCAGCCATCCGCTCCCCCAGGTCATGCCCTTGCTGTACCGCCAGTGTCATCCGGGCATCGGTGGCCAGGGTGGTGAGAAAGGGATCGCTGGAGGTGGGGGTGCAATAGAGGGTGGCCGGGGCCAGGCCGGCATTGGCCACCGTAGCCACGGTCTGGGTCACCAGTAATCGATGGACAGCCGCGGCCCCTTCCGCCCCCAGGGCGGGGATGAGCCGGGTCTTCACCTGCCCCGGACGGGGTGCCTTGGCGAAGATCAGGATACGGGCATTGGGATGACGCAATTCCTTTGCATGGGGTGATTCGGTCATGGATCGCTCCTCACACCGGCCATCAGGGGCCGGAAGTCGCCGGGCGCCGAACGCAGGCCGTCCCTGGCCCACGGCGCACGGGTCGTTGGCAAACATGGCCGGAACGGTTGTTTTTCATTCACGTGAGCTCAGAAAAAACCCAAGCAAGACCTGGGCTTGGGACACGAAATTCGAAAAAGCGTCGGGTTCCGGCCACAGCAGGTGTGAATATAGCCCCATGATACCTCTTATTCAAACCCGGTGTTCTGTCCGGTTTTCTTGGGAGGGCTGAAACCGTAATAGGCTCGGGCCAGATCGGCGGGATCGGCGCCAAAGAAATAGGCCAGTCGCAGATGCCACATGAGCCACACGGTGCGCCAGAAACCGTGCTCGTCCCAACGGCGCCCTGAGGTGGTCACGGGGGGGCGCAGACAGGCGGGGCGCCCCAGGCGTTTCAGGCGCCGGGAGAGCTCGATGTCCTCCATCAAGGGTTGGGCGGGAAAGCCCCCCACTGCCTCGAAGGCCTCGCGGCGGACGAAGATCGCCTGGTCACCGGTGGCGATCCCGCTCAGGCGGGAGCGGCGGTTCATCAATGCCGCCACCAACGGCAGGCCGGGATGACGCCCCGCGATCCGCACGTCGAAACGCCCCCAGTGATGGGTCGCCAAGGCCCGCTGGATCAACGCATCCGCTTCTCCGGACAGGCGGGTATCGGCATGAAGGAACACCAGCCCCTCGCCCTTGGCCACGGCCGCGCCGGCGTTCTGCTGGTTGGCCCGTCCCCGCGGTGCCCGGATCACCCGGTCGGCCAGCGGCGTGGCCAAGTGTACGGTGTCATCGTCCGAGCCACCGTCCACCACGATCACCTCGTGCCCGCGACCCCGCCAAGGCTGCAACGGCGCCAGGCTGTGGTGTATTCCTCCCGCCTCGTTCCAGGCCGGGACGATGACACTCAGACGCATCGTCGTCAGCAGCACCCCCCGCCTGGGGTGCAGCCACCGCTGTGGCGCCCGCCCTTGGTCTCGGCAGCGGGGCGGCGGGTACCGGCGGGGGCGCACCACGGCACCGGCTCACCGGGCTCGGCCGGGGTGATACCGACGAAGTCCCCGGCATAGGGCCCCTCGGTGAGCAGTCGGAAGGTGCGCTGGCACACTGCCATCCGTTCACCGCGAGGGAAGACATGACCTTCGTCGTCACGCACCTCGGCATAGGGGCCGGTGTAGATCACCGCCTGCCCCACGTCCAGGCACGGCCCACCCTCCGACTTCACCGCGGTGAGGGTCACCGAGCGGAACT
>JALSHN010000222.1 GCA_026982215.1 Gammaproteobacteria bacterium | reverse complement strand
CTCCGGCCCGCCATAGCTGTAGTTGATGACCTTCACCCCCTGACTCGCCAACCACTCGTAAGCGGCGATGGCATCGCCCGCGGAGAAGCGGCATCCCAAGGTGGCGGCCCGCAAGGAGATGCGCCACACCGCCCCGGCGGTGCCGACACCGTTATCCCCTTCGGCCGCGGCGACACCGGCCACCTGAGTACCGTGACGCGGGCGGGACAGATCGGGACACGGAAAGGCCGTACTCCCCGGCGGGGGATCGTAACCCGGCCCCAGATTGACCTGCAGATCGGGGTGTGTTTGCTCCACGGCATCGTCCACCAACCCCAACGGCACCGTGGGATCGCCGACGGTGATCTCCCATGCCGCGGGCAGACCGGCCGCCTGCCAGAACCAGAACCGGTCCGGCGGCGCGAGCGCGGCCTCACCGGGGAGACGATGCGGCCGGCGGGGCACGTCCGGGGCGATGCGGATCACAGCGGGATGGCGCCCCCACCGTTCCAAGGCCTGCCTCAGCGTACCCTCCACCCACCAGCGCTCCAGGCCCGCCAGGCCGAGGGGAAAACGCCTCACTTCCGCCGGCGCCACGGCACCGGGACGTAGCTGGACCAACAGCTCGACGGCCTGTGCCGGCGCCAGTCCCGACAGCAACCAAACCAAAAACCAGCGGCGCACCTCACCCCCTCCGCCACGCGATCCCCAAGGCGCCCAGGAGCAACAGCGCCGGCAACACCGGGTCCACCATTCCGGGGCGGGCACTGCTCAGGCTGCAACCACCACCGGCGGGGGCCACCGCCGCCTGCCAATAGGCCCGCAGACGGTAACGGCGCTCCCCCTGGTAGCGGGACTGACACGGCCCCACCGCCCCAGGGGCGATCACCAGCAATTGATGATCCCCCGTCCCGGGGCGGGCCAACCGTAGGCGGGCGCGGCCTTCCAGTGCATAAGTGGTCTTCACGCCGTCCTGGACACCCCCCTGGCAGTAGGCATAGTAATCGAGCTGGGGGTATCCCCCCCGGGCCAGCGCCAAATCCAACACCCCGTCCGGCTCCAGTACCTCCAACTCCACCACCAGCTCGTGACCCGGCCGCTCGTCGAGAGGCAGGTGATAACGCTGGATATCGTCCTGATCATGGCGGCGGATGCGCGCCTCCACCCATTGACCATCGGCCGACAACCGCCCCACCTCCAGGGGTAGATGGCGCTGGAGCCCACCGTCGTCCAAGGTCAACAGCCGGCGTCCGAATGCCGGCGTCTCAGGGAGAGTCAACGCCACCTGCAAGGTCTCTCCCACTGAACGAACCGCCAAGCGCTGATCATCCAAGCGGGCGGAGCGGGGCAACGGTGCCCCATAGCGCCGCAGCGCCAGCACGGCCTCGCCGCGGGCCCCGGGATCGGCCAACGCGGGAGTAAACAGCCCCTCGCCCTGGAACCTCACCGCGTCGATCACCCAGGTCGTCCCATCCGTCTGCAATGCCTGCCAGGCACCGGCGAGATCCAGCACGCCATCGCTGGCCAGCAGCCCCCGCCCCTCACGCAACGGCCGCACCCCGGCGAGCAAGGCCCCCTTCAACGCCAATGGCGAGCGATCCGGTACCTGCGACCATAACAGCCCCAGCGCCGCCGCCACCAGCGGCGAGGCGAAGGAAGTCCCATCGACGGTCCGCTCACCGCGGTACACACCGTCCGTGCCGGCGCCGGTGAAGGGCAGGGAGAAATCGGTTCCCGGCGCGGCCAGATCCACCGAGATCGCCCCGTACTGGCTCCATGGTGTCAGGCGATCGCCCCGACCGCTGGCAGCCACCGCCACCACCTGGGGATTGGGCAGCGACGAAGGATAATCGGGAATGTAGTCGTTGTTGACCTCGAAATTGCCCGCCGCGGTGACCACCAGGATTCCCGCCTGCGCCAGGCGATCCACCGCCTCCTGCTCGAACACCGAGAAGGCGGGACCACCGTAACTCATGTTCACCACCCGGATGGCGAAACGCTCACGGTTGGCGAGGATGTAATCCACCGCCGCCAGCTCGTCGGCCACGGTGTAACCACAACCGATGCGCAGGGGGAGGAGCCGTACCGGCAGATCCGGGTAGGCGGCCAACAGGCGGGCGGCGGCCCCGGCCACCAGGGTCCCATGGCTGCCCAGGTCATCCAGCGGGCACAACGCCTCGAGATCGGGGGTGGGATCGGCGTCCTCGCCGACGAAGTCCCAACCCTGCACATCGTCCACCCAGCCGTTGCCGTCGTCGTCCATCCCGTTGTCAGGGATTTCGCCGGTATTGCGGAAAAACCAGGGGACAAGAGCGGGATGGGCGAGATCGAAGCTGTCATCGAGCAGGGCCACGGTGATCGGCGAACCGCCAGCGGCCAAATCGGGCAGATTCACAGCGGACAACGGCCACTCGTTCAAGGAAGCCGCCCGCCGCAGATAGGGACGACGGCGGTAATTGGGCTCGGCATGGACCACCGCCCCGCTCGCCCGCAAGCTGCGCACCAAGGCCTCGGCGTTTTCCCCCGGGGGCAAGGTGATGCGCTCCACGTCCAAATGGGAGAAGCGTTGCACCCGAGACTTGGCCAGTACCGGGGCCACGGCCAAGGGTTTGACCACCCGTGCCGTCTCGCTCCAACGGACCAGGATCTCCTCT
>JALSHN010000221.1 GCA_026982215.1 Gammaproteobacteria bacterium | reverse complement strand
AGGTGCATGGAACCGCCATAGCCACCGGAACAGCCCCCCGAGCGCCCGAACAACTCCGCCATCACCGCCCCCGGCGGCGTGCCCCGGACCAGGGCATGGACGTGTTCTCGGTAGGTGGAGACCACATAGTCGCCGGGAGCGGCGGCATGCAGACTGCCCACCGCCACCGCCTCTTCCCCGGGGTAGAGATGGAGGAAGCCGCCGATCTTGCCCTGGGTGTACTGTTCCGCCGCCGCCTCTTCGAAATAGCGGGCCAGGGTGAGGTGATAGAACAGACTGTGAGCCAGATCACGGTTCATGGCCGCCGCCCCTTGTCTTTTCGACCCAGCATAGAACAGCCTGGAGGGGCATGCCGTAAAACCGCTTTCAAACTTGGGTAAATAAACGGCCCCGGAGTCGTTATCCTTGGGTGAGTGATGCGGGGGGTGATGATGTCTCCACACGAATTGGAACGGGATTACTTTCTCCGCCGGCTGTTGCGCGAGTTGGCGGGTACTTTGGAAGAAGTGGTGGGGGTGGAGGAAGCCGAGGGCTACATCAGCGTGGTGGGGCGGGCCATGGGGCAATGGATGGACCGCCTCTATCGTCAGGAGGCCGGAGTGGAGCGGCTGGACGTGGCCCAGGTGGCTGAGGTGCTGGTGGATCTCAAACGGCGGATCCAAGGGGGGTTTTCCATCGAGTCCGTCGATGAGATGCGTATCGTGTTGGTGAACGATCGCTGCCCCTTCGGTGAGCTGGTCCATGGCCGCCCGTCCCTGTGCATGATGACCTCCAACGTCTTCGGCACCATCGCCAGCGCCAATCTGGGCTATGCCAAGGTGGTCCTGGAAGAGACTCAGGCTCGGGGGAATGCCGGTTGCCGGGTGGTGGTCCATCTGTGTGACGATCAGGCTACCGCCGGTGTGGAGGGGCGGGAGTATTTCCGCGAGTTGCCCTGAGATGGATACCGTCGAGGCCTTTCGTCGTTTGAGCCGTCCCTTGGCCGTCGCCTGCCTGCTGTGCGATCCCCAAGGGCGCATCCTGGCTGCCAATGCTGCCGCCCGGCAGTTGTTGGGCAGCGAGGAGCTGGACGGCAGCCGCTTCGCCGACTGGGTGGCGGACGACCTCGAACGGGTGGAGGGGTTCGTGCAGCGGGCGGCGGAGAGTACCCAGCGCACGCCGGGGCGGTTGCACCTGGAGCGCGAAGGGGTCGATACCCCGATCCGTGTCTATGGCGCTCGCATCCCCGTCGATGGAGGTTATGTCCTGCATGTGCAGTTGGAACCGTTGGATTCGCGCCACAACGCCTTCCGCCTGCTCACTGCCCAGATCGAGACCCTGCGCGCCCGCGAGGCCCGCCTGGCACGGGACAAGGCCGAGCTGGAGCGGCTGGTGGCCGAACGCAGCGAGGAGCTGTCCCGGCGGGAACGGTTACAACACACCCTGCTGGAGACGGTGGATCAGGCCATCGTCGCCGCCGATATGGAGGGGCGGATCCAGGCTTTCAATCAGGCCGCCGAGCGGCTGTTCGGATATCGGGCCGAGGAGGTGATCGGTCGGCCGCTGACCCTGTTGATGGCGCCTGAAACCGCACAGGGGCACCAACAGGCCGTGACCCGCTACCTGGAGAGCGGGGAGGCCCGGCTGGTGGGGCGCGGTGCGCGGGAAGTGACGGCTCGTCATCGCGACGGTCGTCTGATCCCGGTGGAGATCAGTCTCGCCGAGGTGCGGGGGGAATCGTCGTTGCGTTTCGTGGCCGCCCTGCGCGACATCAGTGAACGCAGGCGCCAGGAAAGGGCGCTGCGCGCGCACATGGCCGCCCTGGAACGGCGCAATCAGGAGCTGGATCACTTCGCCTACGTCGCCTCCCACGATCTCAAGGCCCCGTTGCGCGCCATCGCCAATCTGGCCAGTTGGATCGAGGAGGACCTGGAGGACCGTCTCGAAGGCGAGACCCGGCGCCAGCTGGAGTTGCTGCGCGGCCGGGTGCAGCGCATGGAGGCTCTCATCGATGGCCTGCTGACCTATTCCCGCGCCGGCCGTGCCGCCGTCCAGCCCGAGCCGGTTTCGGTGGCGGAGCTGCTGGCGGAGGTGGTGGACAGCCTGGATCCGCCGGCGGGGATGCGCATCGAGGGGCACGACTTGCCGACCCTGGTGACCGATCGCCTGCGCCTGTCCCAGGTGTTGGCCAACTTGGTGGGTAATGCCATCAAATATCACCACCGGCCGGACCGTGGCCGGGTGGTGGTGAGCGCCGAGGATTGGGGGGATCGCTTCCGTTTCACCGTCGCCGACGACGGGCCCGGCATCGACCCCCGTTTCCATGAGCGGATCTTCCAGATCTTCCAGACCCTGCAGCCACGGGATTCGCTGGAGAGCACCGGCATCGGCCTGGCCCTGGTGAAGAAGATCGTCGAAGAGCTGGGCGGGGAGATCAATGTGGCATCGGCCCCGGGAGAGGGTGCCCGTTTTCGCTTCACTTGGCCCAAGGAGATCGAGACGACATGAAGGGCAACGAGGTACACGTATTGTTGGTGGAGGATGACGAGGTGGACGTGATGAACGTCCAGCGGGCCTTCCGCAAGAACCGGGTGAGCAACCCTCTCCATGTGGCCGGTGACGGCCTGGAGGCGCTGGCGATGTTGCGGGGCGAGGGG
>JALSHN010000220.1 GCA_026982215.1 Gammaproteobacteria bacterium | reverse complement strand
CTGTCCCCACTCCACCTCCAAGGCATCCAGACGGGCCTCCAGTTCGGTGAGGCGGGCATAACGATCACCACCGGCATACTGGGCGTACACCACCGCCACGGCGCTCACCACCACTGCCAGGCCCAACCCCATCACCCACCGACGCAGACGACGGGTACGCAGATCCTCCGGGCGCAGTTCTCTCACTCGCGTCATGGCAACCGCTCCGCCCCCCGCAACACCGCGCTGCGCGCCCGCGGATTCTCCGCCACCTCCCGGGTAGAAGGTCGGACTGCCTTCCCCAAAAGACGCACGGTGGGTGAAAGCGCGCTGGCCGGCACCGCCAGATCGGGGGGGAACCGATCCCCCCGTGCCTCCTGCTGCAGAAAGCGCTTGACCAGACGATCCTCCAGGGAATGGAAACTGATCACCACCAGGCGCCCCCTGGGCGCCAGCACCTCCAGCGCCTGAGGCAGCGCCGCGGCCAGCTCCTGCAACTCACCATTGACCTGGATACGCAAGGCCTGGAAGGTGCGCGTCGCCGGATGCCTGCCCGGTTCCCGGGAAGGGACGGCAGCCGCCACCACCTCCGCCAAGCGGGCGGTGGTCTCGATGGGGGCCTCACGACGGGCGGCATCGATGGCCCGGGCGATACGACGGGCGAAACGCTCCTCCCCGTATTGGCGTAGTACCCGGACGATCTCGTCCACGGAGGCCCGTGCCAGCCAATGGGCCGCCGACTCCCCCTGTGTGGGATCCATGCGCATGTCCAGCGGGCCGTCGCGGAGAAAGCTGAAGCCACGATCGGGATCGTCGAGCTGAGGCGAAGAGACCCCCAGGTCCAACAACACCCCATCGATCCGTCCGAAGACGCCCCATTCACGGGTGCACTCGGCGAGGCGAGAAAATGCAGCCTGGACCACCGACAAACGTGACTCTCCTGCAAAGGCCTCCCTGGCATGAGCGATCGCCGCTGGATCCCTGTCCAGGGCAAAGACCCGGCCTTCGGGGCCGAGCCTCTCCAATATCGCCCCGGTGTGCCCCCCACGGCCAAAGGTGGCATCCACATAGAGGCCATCGGGGTGCACGGCCAACATCTGCAGAGCCTCCTGCAGCAGGACCGGGCGATGAGCGGAAACAGCGGACATGGAACCGTCAGAAGACCAAAGTGGCCAACGCCTCGCTGAGCCCCTGGCCGTCTTCTTCCTCCTCTTCCAGCCACTGGGAGCGCTTGGTGTTCCAGGTCTCCTCGTCCCACAGCTCGAACTTGTTGCCCTGACCGACGAGCACCACCTGTTTTTTGAGGCCGGCGAACTCGCGCAAGGCCGGCGGAATCAGGATGCGCCCCTGGCCATCCATCTCCAGATCGGTGGCATGGCCCATCAACAGACGCTTGAGACGACGGGCATGTTTATCGGTGGAGGGGAGATTGGTCAGCCGTTTCTCGATCTCATCCCACTCGGGGAGGGGGTAGAGGAGCAGACAGCGATCACGGTCCACGGTGATGACCAGATGGCCGTCACACATGGCCCGGACACGCTCCCGATAGCGGGTGGGCATGGTCATTCGGCCCTTGCTATCGAGATTGAGCGGACTGATTCCGCGAAACAAGGCAGCGGCGCTCCACTATTTCCCACAAAAACCCACTCTCGCACACTATAGGAACGCCCCTCCCCACTGTCAAGGGATCGACACGTTAAAATTTTTCCAATCCAGACAAATAGTTAGCAGCGCAATCTGCAGCCGCGATCACGGCCGGAGCACACCTTGACAAAACACGACGAAAAACAATGGGGTTGCCCCCCATTGTTGAGACAATGGTTGAAGTGGATGGTGCTGCAGGCGGGTAAGTGGAACGCCGTTTGCCTGTAAAAACGACAGAAATCATTTTGGAGTCGGCCGATAAGCCGGGTTCTGTCGTGGGCAGCCATTCATCTGGGACGCACGTCACCGTGCGCCTCGAGCGACCTACCCGGGAACGGTGCGGGCCACACCTTCCGGACCAGGCCGGACGTCCCCCTATTTGGTCTTGCTCCGGGTGGGGTTTGCCGTGCCGCCGCTGTCACCAGCGACGCGGTGCGCTCTTACCGCACCGTTTCACCCTTGCCTGTGCCCGAAGGCCATCGGCGGTCTGTTCTCTGTGGCACTTTCCGTGGACTCACGCCCCCCAGGCGTTACCTGGCACCCTGCCCTGTGGAGCCCGGACTTTCCTCCCCGGCCTCGCGACCGGAGCGGCTGCCTAGCCGACTCCAGCGAAAAATTATAGCGCCTCTTCCGGAGAGGAACCAGATTCCTTCAACACCAAGGCGCGGCGGTAGAGGGTATTGCGACGCATCCCGCTGGCCTCGGCGGCGAGCTCGGCGGCCTCCTTCACCGGCAAACGACGCAGCAAGGCCCGCAGCAGCCGGTCCACATCCAGGCTCGTCTCTTCCTCGACCCCCGCGTCCTCGGGCACCCCGGCCAACAGCAACACACTCTCACCGCGGCATTGATCGGCGTCCACCCTCACCCAGGCGAGCAACTCCGCCAACGGTGCGAGGCGGATCGTTTCATGGCGTTTGGTCAACTCGCGCGCCAGACACGCCTCCCGATCGGCACCGAACACCGTCACCATATCCTCCAGACAAGCCGACAGGCGATGCGGCGCCTCGAGAAACA
>JALSHN010000219.1 GCA_026982215.1 Gammaproteobacteria bacterium | reverse complement strand
GGCGGGAGGGGATGGGGGCGCTTCGCTCGCTGCCGGCGGCGTGCCGTGTTCCAGCCGGCCTTCCTCACCGAGGGCTTGGGCGATGAGGTCGTACCAGGTAACGTCGTCTTGTTTGTGGCGCCGGGGCCGGTGGCCGCTCACCAGCAGGATCTGGCGGGCGCGGGTCATGGCGACGTAGAGCAGATTGGCGTCTTCCTGGCGCCGTTGTTCGCGGATCTGTTCCAGCAGCCGGCGGCTGGGTCGGTCTTGCCGGCGGCTGGCGGCGATCAGGCGCAGGCGCTTGGGGTACGGGGCCTCGGGGGGCCAGTCCACCAGGATGTCGTAGCTGTCGTCGTCGCGTGGCTTGCCGGCGCAGTCGGCCAGGACCACCACCGGGGCCTCCAGTCCTTTGGCGGCGTGGATGGTGAGCAGGCGGACGTGGCCGTGGTGGTCATCGGGGCTGTCGGCCCCTTCGTCAGGGGCTTCGTCGTCGTCGGCTTGTTCGCGCCAGTAGCGGATGCGTTCCAGGAAACGGCCGATGCTGGGGTAGCGGCCGCTGTCGACGGTGAGGGCGAGGTCGAGCAGGCGTTGCAGGTTGGCGCGGACCCGCGGGCGTAGGTGGGGGGGGAAGGCGTTTTCGAAGCGGCGGGCGACGTCGCCTTGGTGGTAGATGCGGTCGAGGAGGTCGTGCACCGGCAGGCGGCCGACGGCTTCGCGCCAATGGCCGAGGAGTTCGGCGGCTCGATGCAGCGGGCTGTCGGGTGGGCGATGGGGGCCGATCGCCTGGAGCCGTTGCCACCAGTCTTCGCCGCTTTGTTCGGCTAGGTCTTGCAGGTCTTCGTCGTCGGCGGCGAACAGCGGTGAGCGCAGCACCGCAGCGAGGGCGAGGTCGTCGACGGGGGTGTGCAGCCAGTGGAGCAGGTCGATGAGGTCTTCCGTTTCCCGGCAGTGGAGCAGGGTGCCGCGACGGGTGCCGAGGTAGGGGATGCCGGTCTCGCGCAGGGCGCGTTCGATGTGGTGGGCGTGGTTGCGCCGCCGTAGCAGGATCATGATGTCGCCGGGGCGCAGGGGGCGGGCCTGGCCGGGTTCGCCGATGATCAGCGGCTGATCGAGCAGTTGTTTCAGCCGTTGGGCGATGCGCCGGCCTTCCCGCAGCGGGCGCGGGGGTCCACTTTCTGGGCGGGGGTGGCACAGGGGGTTGCGCAATCCTTCGTAGGGGCGGGGCGGGGGCTCGGGGTCTTGGTCGATCAGCTCCAGGCATTCCACCCGGCCGTAGAGTCGTTGGCGGTGGGTGCCGTGGGGCTGGAAGTCCATGTGGCCGGCGTCGGGGTGTCGGCTGAAGACGCGGTTGACCGCTTCGATGATCGCCGGGGAGGAGCGCCAGGAATCCTGCAGGGGGTGGATGCGGGCGTCGAGGTGGTCTCGCAGCCAGTTGGCGGCGGCGGCCATCAGTGCCGGTTGGGCGCGGCGGAAGGCGTAGATGGATTGTTTGATGTCGCCCACCAGGAAGACACTGCGGCCTTGGCGCTCGCCGGCGGCCATTTCTTCCAGCAGCGGGCGCAGCAGCCGCCATTGGGTGGGGTTGGTGTCTTGGAATTCGTCCACCAGGATGTGATCGATACGCTGGTCGAGTTTGTATTGCACCCACAGGGCGTTGTCGTCGTTGCCGTTGAGCAGGCGGTAGGCTCGCCATTCGAGGTCGTCGAAATCCAGCAGCCGCCGCTCGTTTTTGATGCGCTGGTAGTGGTCGAGGAGGGCCAGGCCGGCGCTGAGCCAGGCGCGGTGGCGCTGGTGAGCGTGGAGGCGCCGGCGTCGTTCGTCGGCCTCTTCCAGTCGCTGGCACAGGGTGTGATGCACCTGGATCAGTTCTTCTATCCCGTCTGTGCCGATGGCGTTTTCCAGGGCCTTGGAGCCGGGGGGCTTGCGGGGGCTGCCACTTTGGGTCAGCAGGGCGGCGCGCAGGGCGCGCTCTCGTTGTTGCGGGCTCACGCCGGGCCGGCGCGCCTGGGCCAGGTGTTCCAGTTGCTGGCGTTGGGTCTTGGTGGCGCGGCGGCCGAGGAGGTGGGCGTAGCGCTCCAGGGCGTGATCCACCTCGGCGGTGAGCAGGGTTTCGGCCGGGTCGCGTTCGTCTTCGGGATCGATTTCCAGTTCTGCGGCCAGTTCGTGGAGCAGGCGGTCGGCGGCGGTGGCGTCGTCGTCTTCCCTGCGGTAGGCCCACCAGTCGCTGCGTCGCTGGATCAGTCCCCACAGGGCCTTGCGGGCGTTGTGCAGCCCGCCGCAGAGGTCCATCAGTTCGTTCAGGGCGCGGCCGGTGGGGCCGTCGGGGGCTCGGGTGGCTTCGTCCATCAGCGCGTCCCACGCCTCGTGGAGCAGGGCGCCGGTCTCTTCGCTGAGGGCGAAGCCGGGGGGGACGTCGGCCTCGAGGGGGAAGCGTCGCAGCAGGTCTTGGCAGAAGGCGTGGAAGGTGGTGGCGCGCAGCGGCTGGGGTTGGCGCTGGAGGTCTTCGTAAAGGTGTCGCGCCCGTTGGAGGAGAGCCGCGTCGGGGTGTTCGATACCGAGGTCGCTCAGGGCGTCTTGCAATGCTTCACCCTCCAGGCAGGCGAGTTGCCACAGCCGTTCGTTCACTCGGGCCTGGATCTCAGCGGCGGCCTTGCGGGTGA
>JALSHN010000218.1 GCA_026982215.1 Gammaproteobacteria bacterium | reverse complement strand
TGCCCGCGGCATCCACCACCAACAGCACCGGCAGCCCCAGCAGACGGGCCAGATCGGCACTGGAAGGGGAGCCATCGGAGAGCCCCATGGCCCCCTCCACCACCACCACATCGGCCTCAGCAGCGGCCCGGGCGAACAGGCGCCGGCACTCGGCCTCCCCCACCATCCAGGGATCCAGATTGTCCACCGAACGCCCCGCCGCCCGGGCCAGGATCATGGGGTCGAGATAGTCCGGCCCCATCTTGAAGGCGGCCACCCGCAATCCCCGGCGGCGGTAATGGCGCACCAGGGCGGCGCTCAGCAACGTCTTGCCGTGATGGGACGCCGGAGCGGAAACGAGAAAGGCAGAAACGGCCATCGGCGCATTGTAGCTTGATCGCGGCGCCACCGAGGCATAGGCTTAACCAATAACCCAGTGAATGAATCCGGAGGCCCTGATCATGTGGATGTGGTGGATCGCCCTGTTGCTGTTGTTCCTCGCCGGTCTCGGCGTCGGTTTCCTGTGGGGGCGCTCCACCACCGACGCCTCCCGCAAGGCGGAGAAGCTGGACCAGGAACTGCGCCAGACCCGCGCTGCCCTTGAAACCTACAAAGACGAGGTCAACGCCCACTTCGCCACCACGGCGCAATTGGTGGAAAAACTCACGGAAGACTACAAGGCCGTCTACCGTCACCTGGCCGAGGGCTCGGAGAAACTCTGCGGCCCCAACGCCCCCCGCCTGCCCCAGCCCGGCCCCGAGGCCCTGGAAGGGGAAACCGTCTCCGGCGAAACGGAGGACAAACACACCGCCGCGCCGCAAGAGCAGCCCAGCGCCAAGGCCACCCCCGCCGAGACGACGACCGCCGAGCAATCCGCGGAAAAAACCACTCCCGCCGAAGAAAAACCCACCCGCTCTGCCAACCGTTCCTCTGGCACAGAAGAGGCAAAGCCCCCTGCTGAACGCGACGACGAAAACACCGTAGAAAAACCCCCCACCGAGACCGTGACCGTCTCCCCCGCACCCGCTGGCGAACGCCCGGAAGAGACCCCGCCGCCGCGCAGCGCATTGCACTGAACGGGGAGCCTCCCTCTCGGCGTTATACTTGGGGGCCATGAACGCCCCATCCACCCGGCGCCCGCTGCGGCACGGCTACACCACCGGTGCCTGTGCCACCGCCGCCAGCCTGGCCGCCGCCCTGGCCCTGCTCCGTGACGAGCGTCCGGAGTCAGTGGAGATCCATCTCCCCCGCGGCCAACGGGTCCGCTTCACCCTCCACCACCTACGGAGGTGGGAAGGTGGCTTCCAGGCCGGGGTGGTGAAGGACGCCGGCGACGACCCCGACGTCACCCACGGCGCGCTGGTCTTCGCCCGTGTGCGACCCAGCGAACGTTCCGGGATCCACTTCCGTGCCGCCGAGGGGGTGGGTACCGTCACCCGGCCCGGCCTGCCCGTTCCCGTGGGCGAGCCGGCCATCAATCCGGTGCCGCGACAAATGATGCGCCAGCACCTGGAGCCGCTGCTCACCGCCTCTTGGCCCGGCCTCACCGTGGCCATCGGCGTGGAAGACGGCGAGGCCCTGGCGGCCAAGACCCTCAACCCCCGCCTGGGGATCGTCGGGGGGCTGTCCATCCTCGGCACCACCGGCATCGTGCGCCCCTATTCCTGCAGCGCCTATATCGCCTCCATCCACCGGGCCATCGACGTCGCCCTGGCCACCGGTTGCCGCCATCTGATCGCCGCCACCGGAAACACCTCCGAGGCCGCCGCCCGCCGCCTCTACCCCACGCTCCCCGAGGTGGCCTTCATCGAAATGGGCGATTTCGTCGGCGCGGTGGTGAAATACCTCCGCCGTCACCCGGTGGAACGGCTCACCCTGGCCGCCGGCTTCGCCAAGCTGAGCAAGCTGGCCATGGGGCGCCTGGACCTCCACAGCCGCCATGGGGGGGTAGATGTGGAACACCTGTCCCGCTGGGCCGAGGAGGCCGGTGCCCCCATTGAGACGATCCGAGCGGTGGCCCAAGCCTCCACCGCCCTGGCCGCCCTCCAGGCCGCGGGCCCCCCCCTGGCCCACCGAGTGGCGCACCGAGCACTGGCCGAGCTGCGCCAACGGCTGTCCGATGTCGAACTGGAAGTGATCGCCGTGGATCGGGAGGGGCGGATCCTGGCCCGGGAATCTCACCCATGAAACTCCTGCTGTTGGGGGGCACCACGGAGGCACGCCGCCTGGCCGAGGCCCTGGCGGCGAACGGTCACCAAGTGATCTACAGCCTGGCCGGACGCACCCCTGACTCACCCTCCTTGCCTTGCCCGGTTCGCCGGGGGGGGTTCGGCGGCGTGGCCGGCCTGGTGGATTATCTGCGCCGGGAGGCCATCGAGGGCATCGTCGACGCCACCCATCCCTTTGCCGTCACCATCCAACACCATGCAGTGGAGGCAGCAAGACGCTGCGCCCTGCCCCTGTGGCGCTGGCATCGCCCCCCTTGGCGGCCCGCCCCCGGTGATCGTTGGCGGGAATTTCCCGAGCCGGCCATGCTGCTCGCCGGGCTGGCCGAGTATCGGCGCATTCTGTTCACCGTGGGTGCCTCGGCCTATGCCTGGTTGGAACATCGCCACAACGACCAACAGTGGTTCATCCGCGCCCTTCACCATCCCCGGCCC
>JALSHN010000217.1 GCA_026982215.1 Gammaproteobacteria bacterium | reverse complement strand
GTTATTACTCGGTGCGCCGCGCACCCCCAGAGCAGGCCATTCGCAGCATCGAACCGCTGTATGCCGAGATGCGTCGCATCGAGGAAAACCACGACCGCCGCCAAGGACCGCTGCAATCGGCCGCCTTCCTCGAAGACCACCTGGCCCGGCAGCGGGTGAAATACGAAAAATTCGTCCTCGACCTCTATCAGGGACAAGGGTGACCCATGCCCAAAAACGACGTTACCGCTTTCGGCCACTGGCCCACACCAAGCTGATCATCTCCTCCGTGGTACAGTTTGCCATTCCATTGGTGTTCGTGGCCTACGCCGGGACCCGCTGGGGCTTCGATCCCGGCTATCTGATCCTGCTGACCGCCAGCGGCGCCTTCGCCCTGTTTTCCTATTTCCATGGCCGGCGTTATCTAGTGCCTCTGACCAAGATCAGCGAGGTATTGCGCGCCTGTGCCAAAGGGGAATTCAGCCACCGGGTCACCGGGGTCTATGCCATGGGCGAGATCGGCCGGGTGGCCTGGGATCTCAACGCCTTCCTCGACCGCTGTGAATCCTATTTCCGCGAGATGAGCTCCAGTTTCAAGCGGGTGAGCGAAAACGACTTCGACCGCCCCGCGCTGGCCACCGGGCTCTCCGGAGAAATGAACAAAGGGATCGAATATGCCAACATCGCCTTGAAGGCCTTGAAGCACAACTTTGAACTCAACCAGATCAACCGCCTCTCGCACACATTGCACAAAAAGAACACCGCCAACCTGATCCCCAATCTCAAGCTGTGTCAGCAAGACATGATCACCATCACTGAGACCTTGAAATCGGTGGTGGAGACGGCCAAGGACAACGCCGAGGCCGCCGAACAGAGCACGGACGGCATCCGCCAGATCAACGAATCCATGGTGGTGATCGCCGAGAAGGTCTCCGCCGCCGCCGAGGTGATCGGTCAGGTGAACGAGGGCAGTCAGGAAGTGATCAACGCCCTCTCCATCATCAGCGACATCGCCGACCAGACCGGCCTGCTGGCCCTCAACGCCTCCATCGAGGCGGCGCGCGCCGGTGAGATGGGCCGCGGCTTCGCGGTGGTGGCCGACGAAGTGAAGGCCCTGTCGCAGCGCACCAAGGAAGCCGCCTCCAAGGTCTCGGAAACCCTAGACGGCTTTTCCACCCAAGTGGCCGCCATCACCGAGCAGGCACGTGATTCAGTCACCCTGGTGGAGGAGATCCGTCCGCTGGTGGAAGGCTTCCGAGAGCGCTTCGAGACCTTCAACGATGCCGCCCATGAGACCATCAACAGTGTCACCAACGCCCAGGAGATCTCCTTCAGCACCTTGGTGAAGGTGGATCACATCATCTACAAGCAAAATGCCTACATCGCGGTGCAGAATCCCGAGCGGGAGGACGAAGTGAAGGCCATCTCGGTGGACAACCACCACTGCCGCCTGGGCAAGTGGTACTACGAAGGTCTGGGGGCACGATTCTTCAGTCACCTTCCCAGTTACAAGGCGCTGGAGAAACCCCACGAACGCGTCCACAGCGGCGCCCACGCCGCCCTGGAGAAATCACGCCAAGACTGGATCCATAACGACCAGGTGATGAACGAGGTGGTGGATTGCATCGAAGCGATGGAATCGGCCAGCCTGGAAGTGATGAACCTGCTCACCCGCATGACCGAGGAATCCATCGCCCAGCGTCAAGGCAGCCAAGAAATCTAATCAGACCCAGGCTGAAGCCAACGCGCCGCCTGGGCCAGCGCCCGTTCCAGGCGCTCCCAATCCGCCTCGGGTGGCAATCCCAGACGCAACCCCAACGGCCGGGGATAGACCCGGCTCCAGACACCGGTCTGGGCCAAGGCCTCTTGCCAGCGTACCGCCCCCTCCCCGGGCAACCAACGAAACAGCGAACACCCCCCCGCCGGGGTCAGGCCGTGGACGGCCAAGGCGGCATCCAGCCGCCTCGCCGCCGACGCCAAGGCGGCACGGCACCGGTCCTGCCAGGCCCGATCTTCCAAGGCCTGCGTCCCCCACCAACGGGCCGGCCCATTCACCGCCCAGGGGCCGATGCGCTCGGCCAGACGCGCCAGCAGATCGGTCTCGGCACAGACGAATCCCACACGCAACCCCGCCAGACCGAAGAACTTTCCCAGTGAGCGCAACACGATCAGGCCGGGGGCGGCACTGTGAGGTGCCAGACTGAGCTCCGGCGCCACATCGGTGAAGGCCTCGTCCACCACCAACCAGCCGCCGCGCCCCGCCAGGGCCTCGCGCCAGGCCAACAGCCGTGACGGCACCAGCCGCCGACCGGTGGGGTTGTCGGGATTGACCACCACCACCACCGCCCAACGTTCAAGCTGAGCCTCCAGGGCATCGACGCCCAGCTCCACCACCTCGTGTCCCCAAAGGCGCCAGTTACGGGCGTGTTCCCCGTAGGTGGGGCCGAGGACTGCCACCCTCGAAGGCGGACGCAACGACGGCAACCACTGAATGGCACTTTGAGAGCCGGGAACAGCCAACACTGCAGGGGCACGATAATAGCGTCGCGCCGCCGCCTCCAGGCGATCGTCCTGTTGCGGCAACCTTGAGAGTGCTGCCGGCGGCAAGGGCCCCGCCGGCCAGGGATCGGGATTGATGCCGGTGGAAAGGTCCAGCCAGCCGCCCGGCGGCAAC
>JALSHN010000216.1 GCA_026982215.1 Gammaproteobacteria bacterium | reverse complement strand
CGACGAGGCCGCCTTCTTGGATCTGTTGGCACAGGCCGAGCAGGGACGGCCCCTCGACTGACACACGGAACACGAAAAAGGCGCCCCGTGGGCGCCTCTTCCAAACCCCGGCATTTTAGGGGCTCAGGGTTGGGCCTTGACCTCGATCTTGGCCTTGCCCTTCAGGGACTGAATGTACTCTGAGATGGTCTTGTCCTGGACGATGGTCTCCAATTGACCACGTACCCGCTCGAAGCTCGGCGGTTCTACGTCACGCACTTCCTCCAACTGGATCACGTGCCAGCCGAACTGAGTCTTCACCGGGATACGACTGAACTCGCCAGGTTTCATCTGGGCCACGGCCTCGGAGAAGGGCTTGACCATCTGGCTACCGGAGAACCACCCCAGATCCCCGCCCTGCTTACCGGAGGGACCGATGGATCGCGCCTTGGCCAATTCGGCGAAATCGGCGCCCTGGCGCAGTTCCTTGATGATCTCCCTGGCCTCTTGCTCACTGTTCACCAAAATATGGCGTGCCTTGTACTCTTTGCCCGCCTCGGCCTGGACCTGCGTCTGGTACATTTGGCGCATGTCCGCCTCGCTCACCGGGTTGTCGCGCAGCAAGCGGCGGATACGCATGCTGGTGAGCAGATTGCGCTTGAGTTCTTCCAGTTCCTGTCGCACCTCTGGATCCTTGTCCAGACCACTGCGCAGCGCGTCCTGATAGATCAATTCGCGGTTGATGAGCTCGTCGAGCAGACGTTTCTTCTGCTCCTCGGTGAGCGGATGGCCGTTTCGTTGCCCCAGGCGCATGCGGGCATAGGCCTCGAAAGTGGATTGAGTGATGGCGGTGCCGTTGACCGTGGCCAGGACCTTGTCGGCCGCCTGGGCGCTGCCCAAGTGCAAGGCGCCCGCCAGAACCAGGGCGCAGGTCCCCAGGCTGAAGGGAAGAGTACGTTTCATGATGAGGATTCCTTCGATCGGTTGGATTCTTCAGGGGTCCGGGCCTCGATGGCCAGGGCGTGGATGTCCTGCTCCATGAGCTCGGAGAGGGCATCATAGACCAAGCGGTGACGCTGGAGTAGCCCGAGACCGGAGAAACGCCCACTCACCACCCGGACACGGAAATGCCCCTTGCCTCCGGCGCTGGCATGGCCGGCATGGAGATGGCTCTCGTCGATCACCTCCAGCTGTTGCGGGGCGAGGGCGGCTTCCAGATACTCGCGGATCCGTTCCACGCGTTCCGCACTCATGGCAGGACCCGCCGGAAGGGATGGACCTCGAGCGAGCGAAACACGCCTTCGCGTAGGTAAGGGTCCTCCTCCGCCCAGGCACGGGCCGCCTCCAGGGAGTCGAATTCGGCGACCACCACACTGCCGAGGTAACCCGCCGGCCCCGGGTCCTCGGCGTCCACCGCCGGCAGGGGGCCGGCGAGCAACAAACGCCCTTCCTCACTCAGTGCCTGCAACCGTTGCAGATGCGCAGGGCGGGCGGCCAAACGTTTCTCCAGGCTATCCGGGGCGTCTTTGCCCAAAATCACATACCACACGCTGTTTACCTCGCCATTCCAAGTCTGGCCGGGATGGTAAGTCGTCTCAGCGGCTGACGGCAAGCGCGCCCAGGCTTGCATGCCCCTAAGAGTTTGTGTATATTGCACCTCGCTGATGCGGGGTGGAGCAGTCCGGTAGCTCGTCGGGCTCATAACCCGAAGGTCGCAGGTTCAAATCCTGCCCCCGCTACCAAACCTCGAAAAGGCGCCTTCAACGGCGCTTTTTTCGTTTCCGCACGTCCCTCGTCGCCTCAGAAAAAGCGCGACACCCCCAGGAACAGGCGCCAACCGCTGTAGTAGATGTATTCCCGGTCCAGCTCGTCTTTGTTGCTGATGTAATACATTGCCCCTTCCAAGTAGGGTGAGATGCTGGCACGCGGCAGGTGGAACGTGAGGCGGGCACCACTGCGCAACAGGGTGTCACTGCCCTGGAAACGGTCCACCAACTGGACCTCGCCGGTGTCGGTGACGGCGCGAAGGCGGGTCTGGTAGCTCAGCGGGAGACGCCGGTAGCGGAGATCCACCATGCCTTCCACTCGCCTACCGAGCCGGCGCGTGAGGGAGGCCGACAAGGTGTATATCGCCTCGCTGCCCTGCTTGAAGACAGCCCGGGAGGCCACTTGGTCACCCAGGAAATATTCCTGTTCCAGATCGAGGCGCGCGAAGGGCTCCACCCCCAGACGCAAGCGCAGCACCGAGCCGGCGCGGGTGCGGTGGTAGAGCCCGGCCTGAATGCCACTACTCAGCCAGACGGCGGTGGAACGGTGATCGAAACGGGCACCTCCCAGTTCCAGAGCCTGTCCGGTGCGGTTGAAATCCAGCAGATAACGGGAAACCGTCCAGCCCAGCGCCAGCATCCAGTCGGATTTCCATTCGTAGATGAAATCGACCAGGTCAAGATGGCCGTCAGCCCGCTGCAGATTGAAGACCCCCACCAGCTCCCCGGTGGCGGCATTCTGTTCCTGCAGTTCGGCATACACCGCCCGATAACACAAGCGGGACTGCCAGCGGGCAGCGCTGTCCCAGGCCACGGCCAGGCAGAGGTCGGGGTCCAGCCGTTGCTGATTTCCATACACCGGCAGTCCCAGGGAAGAGAGAAAAAATTCATGGCGGCCGCTGTGCAGGATGCGAAA
>JALSHN010000215.1 GCA_026982215.1 Gammaproteobacteria bacterium | reverse complement strand
GTCGGCACCCCCCTCACCACCCACCGGCTGCACCACGAATTGAGCCGGCTCCAAAGCCCGGCCTGCGAACGGCCCCTGGTCCTCCTCAGCCTGCTCCCCCCCGGCGAACGGCAAGACACCCTTGCCTTCACCGACCTGGTGGCCCAGGAACGCAGCCAGGCCAGTCTCCGGCTGCAACGGCTCCTGGAAGCGCTGCAACCGCTGCCGCCACGCCACCTCAAAATCCACAGCGACGACCCCGAAGTGGAAGAACGACTGCGCTACCACCTGGACGACATCGCCGTGCCACCGCACACCAACCCCCGACTAGTACTGCTCGACCTCGCCACCCCCCGCCAACGCTGGTGGTCCTGGTTGGAAGACGATGCCCACCTCGACCTGCCCCTGCTGTGCCTCAGCGGCAAACCCGAAGACAGCCGTGTCCCCCTCACCCCGCTGGTGGACCATCTGTTCCACCGGGGCCCCGACGAGGCCCTGGGCAACGCCCTGGCACAACTCCTCATCCACGCCCTGCGACAGAGTGGAGGACAACCATGACGCGCATCTTGCTGGTGGAAGACAACGAAATGAACCGCGACATGCTCAGTCGGCGGCTGCAAAGAAGGGGGTTCGACGTCCTCATCGCCGTCGACGGCCGCCAAGCCTTGGAACAGGCCCGCAACGGCCAGCCCCGCTTGATTCTCATGGACATGAGCCTGCCGGTGATGGACGGCTGGGAAGCCACCCGCCGCCTCAAGGCCGATCCCCAATGCCGCCACATCCCCATCGTCGGCCTCTCGGCCCACGCCATGTCCGGAGACCGGGAACGGGCCCTGGTCGCCGGCTGCAACGACTACGACACCAAACCAGTGGACTTCGAACGCCTGCTGGGAAAGATCCACGCCCTCATCGGGCCGACCGAGACCGGCTAACCCCCGGCTCAGGCTGGAGCCGGGGCCTCCCGCGTCCCACGGGCGATGAGCTCGGCCAGGGTCAACTCGGCGAGAAATCCCGCCAATTCCCGACTCAGATCATTCCAGAGAAATTCCGGCAGATAATCGCTACGTGGCGGCGGCCCATCCAAGGCCCCCACCGCCTGCAACACATCCAACACCGTGATCTCCTCCGGCGGCCGGGCCAGACGATAACCGCCGCCCACCCCACGCAATCCCACCACCAACCCCGCCCGGCGCAGACGCGCGAACAACTGCTCGAGATAAGACAAGGAGATGTCCAACTCGCGAGCGATCTGAGTCACGCTCACCGGGCGCGTCTCCTGCAACGCCACCGCGAACAGAGCGCACAACGCATAGCGGCCTTTGTTGGGGATCTTCACCAGCCTGCACCTGAAATGGAAAACCCCCACCAGCCTAAAATAACATAGCAAAATAGTCAACAAATAACGCGGCCACAAAAAACCCCCTCGCCAGGGAGGGGGTCCGTCTCATCCGCCCCGAGAAGGCGGAGCGCTCAGGCGTCGGTACCCGTGGCGCGGCGGAAAGGGATCACCTCGGCCTCCCGCACCGGTTCCAAGGCCGCCTCCCCACCCACCAGACGCGTCATCAGTTGATAATTATCACTCACCGAGCGCCACATCATGTTGTAGATTCGGATGCAGGCCCCCATGGGGTTGTCACTGCGGGCCCGCTCCTGCTCCACCCGCCACTGCAAGCGCTCCATACGCGCCCGCAAGCGCTCATCATCGATCCCTTGCAAAAAACGCTCGATCACCGCCTTGCGGGCTCGCTCGAAGCCCTCGGGATCCTCCTGCGCCAACTTGCGCCAGCGATCGAAATCGAAACCGCCACACTCGGCGTTCGGCGTACGCATCACTCACACCCTCGCATGTTATCGTTGTGCACGACAGGCTCAGCAAATCTTGAGCCAGCTCAACATATCCTGCCAAATCAATGGGATGAGCGCAAACGCCCCCCGCATCGGAAGAAAACGTAAAATCCGGCGACACCCATCTTGAGCCCAACTCGCCAACCCCATCACGCATTTCCCCCGACAAAACACCCCACCGAACCCGCTAACCAAAGTCGAGAAGTCACACCATCTCGCCGCTCACAAGGGAGGACAACACCATGATGACCGGATCCATCGAGGCCCAGCGCATGACCCAGGCCCTGGCGCGACTGGGACAACTCAACCAGTCCAGCCAGCAGCGTTCCATCCAGCAACTCAAACAAGTGGACGCCAAGACCAGCCAGGCCGCTCAGGCGGTGGTCAACCAGGCCATCGAAGTGAAACAAAAGGTCGTCCAGGCCAAGAGCAAGATGCTCGACGTGATGGCCTGAGAAGCAGAAGAGAGGCAACGCCCCCCGAGCAACGGGGGAGGCGTCAAGCTATCCGACAGGCACCGCGCCCCAATCCCCCCACAGAGTTTGAACCGCCGCCAGCGCCGCCAGCGCCGCCGTCTCGGTACGCAGCACCCGCGGCCCCAGATGCACTGGCGAGAAACCACACGCCTGCAGGCGTGAGCACTCCGAAGCACTCCAGCCCCCCTCCGGCCCCACCGCCAGACAGACCCCTCCTCGAGGAGGCGGCAGCTGCGCCAGCGCCCCCCCACCCTCGGGGTGCAACAGCACACGCGTCTCGCCCGTCGCCGCCCCCACCCCCTGCAGCCAGGCAGCAAAATCGCACACCGGAGCCAGCTCCGGCACCACCGCCCGCCCCGACTGCTCACAGGCGGCGATCATCACCGCACGCCAATGCTGCCGACGCCGCTCCCGACGCTCACCCGACAGACGCACCACGCCATGCTCGCTGAGTACCGGCACCACCCGCGTCACCCCCAGCTCCACCGCCTTCTGCATCACCCAATCCATCCGCTCCCCTTTGCAGACCCCCTGCACCAGGGTGACAGCCAGCGGCGGCTCGTTGTCCACCCGCCGACGTTCCAGCACCCGCAGGGACACCCGACGCCGATCGAGTGTCTCGATGACCGCAAGACAATCGTGGCCATCCCCGTTGAACAGCCACAGACGATCCCCTGGACGCAGGCGCAACACCCGCGCCACATGTGCGGCGGGAGCCGCCTCCAGGGAGATCACGGCATCGACGGAAAGGGGCTGAGCGGTATGGATCCGGACGCGGCGCACCGCGACGGTCTCAGCGCTTCATGGAATCGAAGAATTCCTGATTGGTCTTGGTGGTCTTGAGCTTGTCCAGCAAGAATTCCATCGCCTGCAACTCATCCATGGGATGGAGCAGCTTGCGCAGGATCCACATCTTCTGCAACTCGTCCGGCCGGGTGAGCAGCTCCTCGCGCCGGGTGCCGGAACGGTTGATGTTGATGGCGGGATAGACCCGTTTCTCGGCGATCTTGCGGTCGAGGTGCAACTCCATGTTGCCGGTACCCTTGAACTCCTCGTAGATCACCTCGTCCATGCGCGAACCGGTATCGATGAGCGCGGTGGCGATGATGGTGAGAGAACCGCCCTCCTCGATGTTGCGCGCGGCGCCGAAAAAGCGCTTCGGCCGCTGTAAGGCATTGGCATCCACCCCACCGGTGAGCACCTTGCCCGAAGAGGGCACCACGGTGTTGTAGGCCCGGGCCAGGCGGGTGATCGAATCCAACAGGATCACCACGTCACGCTTGTGTTCCACCAGGCGCTTGGCCTTCTCGATCACCATCTCCGCCACCTGGACGTGGCGGGTGGCCGGCTCGTCGAAGGTGGAAGAGATCACCTCACCGCGCACCGAGCGGGCCATTTCCGTCACCTCCTCCGGACGCTCGTCGATGAGCAGCACGATGAGGTAGCACTCGGGGTGGTTGTAGGCGATGGAGTGGGCCACGTTCTGTAACAACATAGTCTTCCCGGCCTTGGGCGGCGAAACGATCAGCCCGCGCTGCCCCTTGCCGATGGGAGCGACGATATCCATCACCCGTGCGGTGATGTCCTCGGTGCTGCCGTTGCCCACCTCCAGCTTGAGCCGCTCACTGGGATGGAGCGGGGTGAGGTTTTCGAACAACACCTTGTTCTTGGCATTCTCCGGCGGCTCGTAATTGATCTCAGAGACCTTGAGCAGGGCGAAATAGCGCTCACCCTCCTTGGGAGGCCGGATCTTGCCCGACACGGTGTCCCCGGTACGCAGCATGAAGCGGCGGATCTGACTGGGAGAGACATAGATGTCGTCCGGCCCGGCCAGGTAAGAACTGTCCCCGGAACGCAGGAAACCATAACCATCCTGGAGGATCTCCAACACCCCGTCGCCGAAGATGTCCTCCCCCTTCTTGGCATGGGCCTTGAGAATCGCGAAGATGAGATCCTGTTTACGGGCCCGGGCCACGTTGTCGATACCCATCTTCTGGGCGATCTTGAGAAGCTCGGAGGCGGTTTTCTTTTTAAGTTCCGTAAGATTCATGGGCGTGTCTGAGGCGAATTGAGGGGATGGATGGCGTGCGTCGGTTGGGTCGATTGGAATTCGTGAATTGAAAGCGTGTCAGGAAACCGGGGTCCGGGACCGGACCGCGCCGCTCAGGACGAGGCGGCAGAGGGCTGCAGCGTGGGGCGACAAACTAACACCTCCCGCGAGTGGCGTCCAGCCCTCCTTGCCAAACGCCTCATCGGTCGCCCGACCGGGAAGCTTTAGAGATTGCTGTCGATGAAAGCGACCAGCTGCGACTTGGACACGGCGCCCACCTTGGTCGCCTCCACGTTGCCGTCCTTGAACAGCATCAGGGTGGGGATGCCCCGAATGCCGTACTTGGGCGGCGTCTCCGGGTTCTCATCGATATTGAGCTTGGCGATCTTCACCCGTCCCTGATATTCCTCGGCGATCTCGTCCAGGATCGGGGCAATCATTTTGCAAGGACCGCACCACTCGGCCCAGTAATCCACCAGAACGGGAATGTCGGACTTGAGGACCTCATCCTCGAAGGTATCATCGGTCAGATAGACGATTTTGTCGCTCACTTGCGCCTCCAGATCCTGGGGAGTAAGGGCGCACCGCGCCCCCGTGTCGAAACTCGTTACATTTGAGCCTAATCAAACGGCCATTTCAAGTCCAATGCCGTTTGATTTTGTTATGCTTAATACCATGACAGACGCCATCCACCTCAGCGAGACCCGTTTTCGCGACCTCCCCCTCGACCCTTCACTGTTGCGCGGTATCGAAGAAAGCGGTCTGGAGCGCTGCACCCCCATCCAGGCCCAGGTGCTGCCGCATACCCTGGCCGGCGAGAGCGTCATCGGCCAGGCCCGTACCGGCTCGGGCAAGACCGCCTGCTTCATGATCTCGGTGATACAACACCTGCTCACCCGCCCGCCCCTGTCCCAGCACCGCGAAGGGCAACCACGGGCCCTGGTGCTGACCCCGACCCGCGAACTGGCCCTCCAGGTCCACCGTGACGCCGAGGCCCTGGGACGCCACAGTGGACTGCGCTTCGCGGTGATCTACGGTGGCACCGGCTATGAGCGCCAACGCCGGACCCTCGAGGCCGGTTGTGAGGTGATCGTCGCCACCCCCGGTCGCCTCATCGATTACTACCGGCAAAAGGTATTCTCCCTGCGCGGAATCCAGGCAGTGGTCCTCGACGAGGCCGACCGCATGTTCGACCTGGGTTTCATCAAGGACGTACGCTACCTGTTGCGCCGCCTGCCCGATGCCGAGCAGCGCCTCAATCTGCTGTTCTCGGCCACCATCTCCCTGCGGGTACAGGAGCTGGCCTACGAACACATGGGCGCCCCCCGCCTGATCCAGGCCGAGAGCGAACCGGTGAGCGTGGCCCACGTGCGTCAACGCCTCTACTATCCGGCCAAAGAAGACAAACCGGCCCTGTTGGTGAATCTGCTGCGCCGCTTCGAGCCACGACGGGCCATCGTCTTCGTCAACACCAAACGCGGCGCCGAATTCGTCGAGCGCCTGTTGCAGGCCAACGGCATCGGCGCGGCACTGATCTCCGGCGATGTCCCTCAGCGCAAGCGCCAGCGCCTCATCTTCCGTTTCGAGAAGGGAGAATTCCCGGTGCTGGTGGCCACCGACGTGGCCGCCCGCGGGCTGCACATCCCCCAGGTCTCCCACGTATTCAACTACGACCTGCCCCAGGACGCCGAGGACTACGTCCACCGTGTCGGGCGCACTGCCCGTGCCGGCGAGGAAGGCGACGCCATCAGCTTCGCCTGCGAAGAGACGGTCTATTCTCTGCCCGAGATCGAAGCCTACATCGCCATGAAGATCCCGGTGGCCACCCTGGAGGAAGACCTGCTGACCCCGGTGGAACGCCCCGCCCGCCGCTCACACAAACGCCGCCCCCAAGGGCGCGACGGATCCTCGATGGCGCGGCGGCGCGAGGGGAAACGCTCCTCGCGATCACGCCGGCGCGCCCCCGCTGGCAATGACCGCCCCAAAGAAGGCGGCGGCCGCCACGGCTGAGGGCTGGGTGCGCCGCCCTGTCAGCGACGCCGGCGCCGCTTGAGCCGTTCGCTCTCCACCCAACGACGCAACAACAGGATGCGGTCCCCCCCCTTGGCCTCGGCGCACAACGGACAGGTGAGATAGACCAGATACAGCTCCTTGGGCATCTTCCCTTCCTCCATGAGCCCGCGCTGCAGTTCCAGGTAGGGCTCACGAACGGTGCTCACATTGCCGTGATGCAACCGTGCCCGCAACACGAAAGGGCTCGGGAGGATCTCCAGACGGTGGTGCGGCGGCATCGCCTCCTGCTCCACCAGCGGGCGAAGCAGGTGACCCTTGAACCAACCCAGGTGACTGAGCACGAGCCCCGGCCAGCGCTCCTGCAACTCCAGCCCCTCGAGATCCAGACGCTGACGCTCCAGGAAGGTCTCGTAGCCGATGGGCATGTTGAAGAAGGTGCGCAGAGGCTGGCGGTGCACCCAGCTATTGGAAAGGTCCACGTCCTGCCCGTCCCAGTCCGGCCACTCAGCGGGACAAAGACAACGAAGCTCAGGCGCCGCCGCCATGCTGCTTCCTCGCCCGCCAGAAGGTCGCGAAGACATTGAAGAAAAAGATCCAGAACCCCATCCCCATGATCGACGAGACGATGGCGATGAGGGGCTTGTAATATTCGTGCACCGCGTCCATCCGCCCCGGGTCGTTGAGCAGCAGGTAGCCTTCCCAGATGCCGAAGACCATCAAGGTGGAATAGAAGCCGCACACCCCCAGCACCGTCCACCAGAAGGTATGCTGGATGAGGCGGGTGGAGAACACCGCCACCCCGGTCATGCGCGGGAGGAAGTAATAGACGGCTCCCATGAGGAAAACCACCACCCCCCCCACCACGTTGATGTGGGCATGGGCCAGGGGGTCGATCATGTGGCCCGGGCCGCCGTAAGGGCTGCCGATGGAATCGAGCCACACCCGCACCGGGTGGATGACCTGCACCACGCCATGGACGGTGCCAACGAAGAAGAAGGCGGCGGAAGCGAAGAGGAACTTGGCCAGACGACGATCTTCAGGGGTGGGACTCACGGAACCTCCTCCCAGGCATGAGAAAGCCCGGCCGAGACCGGGCTTTCAGGGACTGAACCGGCGGAACGCCTTATTTGCGGCGCTGCTCCAGGTCGGCCATCGCGGCACCGGAGAGCCAGAAGGCCAGCGCCACGAAGAACACGAAGACCAGGATCGGCACCCAGATGTAGTCGTAACCCATGTTTCACCCTCCCTTGACGGTTCGTCTATTGCTGCGAACTCTGGCGTTGAAGACCCGGGCAGTGTACCCATGGGGCGACAGGGGGTCAAGACACGCCCTTGAGCCGCGAGGGCGCGGGGTGTACAATCGCGCGCCTTCCTTTGGGATCCAAGCGGCCCAGGCAGCCGGTACATCCGGAGCCGACGGCCCCCAACGAGGCTCGAGAGCGACATGAAACCCGGAATCCATCCCGAATACAGCGAGATCACCGTCACCTGCAGCTGCGGCAACAGCTTCCAGACCCGCTCCACCCTGGGGCGTGACCTGCACCTGGAGGTGTGCTCCAAGTGTCATCCCTTCTATACCGGCAAACAGAAGATCGTGGACACCGCCGGCCGGGTGGACAAGTTCCGCCAGAAATACGGGCTCAAGAAATAAACCGGCCCCGGCCACGATGGCCAAGGAGGCGCCTGCGGGCGCCTTTTCCTTGCCCCGCCACCCTCTGGGAGACGCCATGGACCTCAAGCAAGCCGCTCTCGACTACCATCGACTGCCCCGTCCCGGCAAGCTGGCCATCACCGTCACCAAGCCCTGCGAAACCCAACGGGACCTCTCCCTGGCCTACACCCCCGGCGTGGCCGAACCGGTGCGCGCCATCGCCGCCGATCCCGAGGCCGCCTTCCATTACACCACCCGGGGCAACCTGGTGGCGGTGATCACCGACGGCACCGCGGTGCTGGGCCTGGGAGACGTCGGCCCCCTGGCGGGCAAACCGGTGATGGAAGGCAAGGCGGTGCTGTTCAAGCGCTTCGCTGATGTGGACGTCTTCGATCTGGAGATCGCCGCCCCCGATCCCCAGGATTTCATCGACACCGTGGCCCGCCTCGCCCCCACCTTCGGCGGCATCAACCTGGAGGACATCGCCGCCCCCCGCTGCTTCGCCATCGAGGAGGCGCTCCAGGCTCGGCTGGACATCCCGGTGTTCCATGACGACCAGCACGGCACGGCGATCATCATCGCCGCCGGCCTGCTCAACGCCCTGGAGCTGCAAGGCAAGCGGCTGGAGGATGCCCGCATCGTCTGCCTGGGAGCAGGCGCGGCCGGCATCGCCTCCATGCGCCTGCTCAAGACCCTGGGTGCCGATCCACAGCGCTTGTTGTTGCTCGATCGCCGAGGGGTGATCCACAGCGGTCGGGACGACCTGAACCGCTACAAGGCGGCCTTCGCCGTGGACACCGGGGCCCGCACCCTCGATGACGCCCTGGAGGGGGCGGACGTGTTCATCGGCGTCTCGGGACCGGACCTGTTGCATCCCGACCAGCTCCAGCGGATGGCACCACGACCGGTGGTCTTCGCCCTCTCCAACCCCGATCCCGAGATCCGCCCGGAACAAGCCCTGGCGGTGCGCGACGACCTGATCATGGCCACCGGCCGCAGCGACTATCCCAATCAGGTGAACAACGTCCTCGGCTTCCCCTTCATCTTCCGCGGCGCTCTGGACGTTCGCGCCCGCGCCATCGATGCCTCGATGCACGTGGCGGCGGTACGGGCGCTGGCAGGACTGGCCCGCGAACCGGTACCCGATACGGTGCTTGCGGCCTATGGGCTGGAGACGCTGGAATTCGGCCCGGACTACATCATCCCCAAGCCACTGGATCCGCGGCTCATGGACCGGGTGGCCCCGGCGGTGGCGGCGGCGGCAGTGGACTCAGGACTCGCCCGTGCCCCTTATCCCGCGCACTACCCGCCCCGATTCTGAACCTCCCCGCCTTCCTCGGCCAGCAAGGCCCGCAGCCCCTTCAATCCCAGCCGGGGCAAGGGGCGAGTGTCACCGGGTCGCGAAGGCGGTTGTCTCAAGGCCTGAGAGGGCAGCACCACCAGTTCCAGCGGTGTCTCGCCGGCCATGAAACACAGCACCGGCAGCCGGGCCACCCCCCGCTTGCCCAGAGACAAGCGGCGCTCCTCCACTTCGAAGGGGATCGCCCGGTCATGGAGAAACCACTCCACCTCCTCCGGACTGTCGGTGAACAGGTGCAGGGTAACGGCCTCATGAGCGCCGGCGGCACCAGTCAACACCGGTCCCACCAGCCGGGGCTGGAAGGACTCCAGCAGCGTCATGGCGCCGAGGGCCACCTCGCGCTGACGGCGCAGACTCAGCCGCTGCGCGTCGGGGAACACGCGCCGGTGAGCGAGCACCGCCGCCTCCACCGCCTCGTCCGGAGGCAGTGGGTAACCATCCTCCAACCCGAGGTGACGGGCGGCCTTGCGCTTGGCGCGACGATAATCGTTCACCCCTTCTTCGATGACGATGCGCGCTGCCTCGTCCAACAACCGGGTGAGGGTATCTTCACTGCGCCGTTGTGACATCGGGCCCTCAGAAGAGCTCTTCGGTGATGGGGGCCGAGAGCTGATCGTCTCCCGGCGCCGCGCCGTCTTCGTCACCACCGGGGAGAGCGACCATCTCCTTGGGGACGTGCTCCACCCGGAAAGTTTCGTAGATGGCACCGGGGAAATCGGCCCCCGCCCGTCGGCCGGTACGCGGATCGATGCGCACGGTGACCAGGCCGGGCGGGCGTTTCAAAGGATGCTCCGGGACCCCTTTGAGGGCCTCGGCCATGTAATCGATCCAGATGGGCAGGGCGGCGCGGGCACCGGACTCCCGCTCACCCAGGGGGTGGGGCTTGTCGTACCCCACCCACACCGTGGTCTCCACCGTGGGACTGAAGCCGGAGAACCAAGCATCACGCTGGTCGTTGGTGGTGCCGGTCTTGCCTGCCAGATCATGGCGTTTGAGCACCCGCGCCCGACGGCCGGTACCATGCTGGATCACATCCTGCAGGATACTGGTCATGATGTAGACGTTGCGCGGATCGAGCACCTGCGGCGCCAAACGGGCCGGGCTGACCAGCCCCTCCTCCGCCGCCGGCGGCATCCCGCCATCCACGGCGACCACCTGTGCCTCCGCTGCCGTCGCCCCCTCAGCCCCCTCGGGGAGCAGGCACTGCGGGCATACCACCGCCGGCTCGGCCTGCCACACCACCCGACCGTCCACATCCTCGATGCGGGTGACGAGATAGGGCTCGATGAGATACCCCCCGTTGGCGAAGACGCTGTAACCACGGGCGATGGCCAGGGGGGTGAGGGTGGCGCTGCCCAGGGCCAGGGAGAGATCCCGCGGCAGCTCCTTGGGATCGAAGCCGAAACGCTGTACGTAGTCGATGGCATAACGGATACCGATGGCCCGCAACAGGCGGATGGAGACCAGGTTGCGCGATTTCATCAAGGCCACCCGCAGACGGGTGGGCCCGAAGAAACGACCGCTGTAGTTCTCCGGGCGCCAGGTATCCTCCAGTCCGGGGTCGTCGAACACCACCGGGGCATCGTTGATCAGGCTGGCAGCGGTGAATCCCTTCTCCAGGGCGGCGGAATAGATGAAGGGCTTGAAATTGGATCCCGGCTGGCGCTTACCCTGGGTGGCGCGGTTGAAATGGCTGGAACGGAAATCATACCCCCCCACCACCGCCAGGATGGCCCCGTCGGCCGGACGCAACGAAACCAGCGCCCCCTGCACCCGCGGCGCCTGGGCCAAGCGCCAGCGCCGCTTGTGGCGCTGGATGCGCACCACGTCACCCGCGGCCAGGAGCTGGTCGGCGGCCTTGGGTTTGGCCCCCTTGCGCCCCCGCTCGTCCACCGCTCGGGCCCACAACATATCCTCGAGGCACAGATGGCGGATGGCACCGTCTGCACCATAGACCCAGGCGCCGTCACGGTCTGCATCCACCACCACCGCCGCCTCGAGGCCGGGGGTACGCGGCAGTTTCTTCAGCAGCTCGTCCCACTGATCCGGCTCGGACCAGGCCAGCGGATCATGCTGGGCCTCCGGGCCGCGGTAACCGTAGCGGAATTCGTAATCGATCAAGCCGCGCTGCACCGCCTCGTTGGCCCGCCGCTGCAACCGGGGCTCTATGGTGGTGTAGACCCGGTAACCGGCGGTGTAGGCCGCCTCCCCGAAGCGGTCCACCATCTCGCGACGCACCTCCTCGGTGGCATAGGCGGCGTCCACCGAGAACTGCGGCGCATGGCGCCGCGCGGTGACCGGAGCCTGCAAGGCCGCATGATAGGTGGCGGCATCGATGAAGCCCAGCTGGCGCATCCGCCGCAGGACATAATTGCGCCGCTCCAGCGCCCGCTTGGGATTGACCACCGGGTTATAGCGCGACGGTGCCTTGGGCAGGCCAGCGAGCATCGCCAGCTGCGCCACATCCAGCTCCTGGAGTGAGCGGCCGTAATACACCTGGGCGGCGGCCTCGAAACCGTAGGCCCGGTTGCCCAGATAGATCTTGTTGAGATAGAGGCTGAGAATCTCCTCCTTGGTGAGCTCCTGTTCGATCTTGAAGGCCAGGAGGATTTCGTTGAATTTACGCAGGAAGGTCTTCTCGCGGGAGAGGAAGAAGTTGCGCGCCACCTGCATGGTGATGGTACTGCCGCCCTGCGCCTTGCTGCCGGTGAGCAACAAGGTCTTCACCGCCCGCAAAATCCCCTGGTAATCCACCCCCGGGTGCTCGAAGAAGCGGTCATCCTCGGCGGCGAGGATCGCCTTCACCATCAGCGGGGGAAACTCCTCGTAGCGCAGCGGCTCACGCCGTTTCTCACCGAACTCGCCGATGAGGGAGCCATCGGCGGCGTAGATGCGCAAGGGGACCTGATAACGTACCTCGCGTAAGGTCTCGGTGGGCGGCAGATCCGGCACCACGAACCACCACACCGCCGCGGCCCCCACCGCCCCCAAACCCAGACCGGCGGCCAGCGACAACACCAGCCACTTCAGCACTCGCTTCATGCCATCCCCAAACTCGGTCCGCCGAGAAAGGGGCGATTATACCAACCCCTACAAGCCCTACGGATGTTGGCGGACAGCCCAGATGGATAAAAAGCTAACTCCTTCATCGAAAAAAGATTTCCCCGGAAATTAAGTAATCGCTAAGCACCTGCCGATACTATCCCCCGGATGTCTCTGTGCCTAGGAATGGGACGATTTAGACGTGTCATTGCTGCGATGGTTTAACCGCAAACGCCATGGCCTGGTGGGCCTGGACATCAGCTCCTCGGCGGTGAAGCTGCTGGAACTGCATGAACAGGACCAGCAATTCCGCGTGGAGCACTACGCCGTGGAGGCCCTGCCCAAGGGCGCGGTGGTGGAAAAGACCATCGCCGATGTGGAATCGGTGGGCGAGGCCATCGCTCGGGCGGTGGAACGCAGCGGCATCAAGACCTGCCACGTCGCCGTGGCCGTAGCCGGCTCGGCGGTGATCACCAAGACCATCAGTCTTCCAGCGGGTCTCTCCGAAGACGAGCTCGAGGCCCAGATCCAGATGGAGATCGACGAACACATCCCCTTCCCGGTGGAAGAAGTGGCGCTGGATTTCGAGGTCCTCGGCGCCCAGGAGGACAACCCCGAACGGGTGGACGTCCTGGTGGCTGCCTGCCGTCAGGAAACGGTGGATGCCCGCGTAGCGGCGGTGGAATTGGGGGGACTCACGGCGAAGATCGTCGACGTGGAGGCCTTCGCCATGGAAAACGCCTTCTCCCTGATCAGCAGCCAGCTCCCCCCACAGAGCCTGGAGCAGGCCGTGGCCGTGGTGGACATTGGCGCCACCATCACCACCCTGCATATCATCCACAAATTGCGCTCCATCTATACCCGCGAACAGGTCTTCGGTGGCCGTCAGCTCACCGAAGAGATCATGCGCCGCTACGACATGAGTTACGAAGAGGCCGGCCGGGCCAAAAAAGAAGGCGGCCTGCCCGACGACTACTTCACCGAAGTCCTGGAACCCTTCAAAGAAGCCATCGTCCAGCAGGTCAACCGCGCCTTGCAATTCTATTTCTCCTCCACCACCCGCCCCGAGCCGGTGGGACGGATCGTCCTCGCCGGGGGGTGCGCCGCCATCCCCGGCATCGACGAACGGGTGGAAAACGACCTGGCCACCCCCACCCTGGTGGCCAACCCCTTCGCCAGCATGAGTCTCGCTCCGAGGGTGGACGAGCGCGCCCTGGCGGCGGACGCCCCGGCGATGATGATCGCCTGCGGACTGGCGCTGCGGAGGTTCGACTGATGGCCCGCATCAACCTCCTTCCGTGGCGCGAGGAGCTGCGGCGGGAACGCACCCGCCAGTTCTACCTCACCCTGGCCGGCGTCGCCCTGCTCACCGCCGCGGTCATGGGATATCTCCACATCCGCATCAACGACCAGATCGAGATCCAGCAAGGCCGCAACCAATTCCTACAACAACGCATGGCCGTGCTCGATGAGCAAATCGCCGCCATTCGTGACCTGGAACAACGCAAAAAAGACCTGCTGGAGCGCATGGCGGTGATCCAATCGCTCCAGGCCAGCCGCCCGCTGTCGGTACGTCTGTTCGAAGAGATCGCCCGCGCAACACCCGACGGCGTACGCCTCCTGCGCCTGGAGCAATCCACCGGAGTACTGCGTCTGGAAGGCGTCGCCGAATCCAATGCCCGCATCTCCACCCTGATGCGCCGCCTGGACGCCTCGCCGTGGATGAGCGATCCCCACCTGGAAATCATCGACTCCAGCACCCGAGAATTCCCCGGCACCAGCTGGTTCGCCCTCAAGGTCACCCTGCTGGAGGAGGCCTCCTGATGGACCTCCAGCAACTCAACGAACTGGACTTCTCCGAGGCCGGCAGCTGGCCCAAGAGCGTCAAGGTCTTCGTCCTCGTCCTCGTCTGCCTGGCGGTGGCCGGGGCTGCCTACTGGTTCGACCTGCGTCACCGCCTCGATGCGCTCCAGCAAGTGCGCGATGCAGAGGCCGAGCTGCGCCAACAGCTGGTGATCAAACAAAACAAGGCCGTCAACCTGACCATCTATAAAGAACAGATGGCCCGGATCGAAGAGGCCTCGGAACTCATGTTCCGCCAACTCCCCAGCCGTACCGAGGTCGCCGATCTGCTGCTGGACATCACCCAGGCCGGGCTCAATGCCGGCCTCACCTTCGATTTGTTCAAACCACAGGCCGAGATCCCCCGCAGTTTCTACGCCGAACTGCCCATCCACATCCGCCTGCGCGGCCACTACCACGACTTCGGCCGCTTCGTCAGCGCCGTGGCCGCCCTGCCGCGCATCGTCACCATCCACGACCTGCGCATCAGCCCGGTTCCCGACGACCCCCAGGGCACACTGATCATGGAGCTCACCGCCCGCACCTACCGCTACCTGGAACCCGAAGAACAACAACCCGAGGAGGCCGCCCCATGACCATGCGCGCCCTCCCCGTGTTGCTGGTGCCGCTCATCCTCGCCGGTTGCGAACGGGCCGATGTCAGCGACCTGGAGGCCTTCATCATCCAGGCGCGCACCCAGGCCAAAGGCCAGGTCGAACCCCTGCCTGCCATCCCCACTCCCGAGACCTATCACTACCGGCCCGAGGGCCTGCGCGACCCCTTCCAGCCCCCGCGGGCCCGTCTCCAGGCCGCGACCCCCACCCGGCTCGACGGCGGCACCCCCGATCTCCACCCCGATGCCGACCGGGTACGCGAGCCACTGGAGAGCTACCCCCTGGAATCGCTCACCATGGTGGGCGTCCTGCGCAACGGCGGCGAGATCTGGGCGGTGATCCGCGCCCCCGACAACACCCTCTACCGGGTGCGCAAAGGCAACTATCTGGGACAAAACCACGGCCGCATCATTGCCATCGGCGACAACGAGGTGAAGATCATGGAACTCGTCCCCGACGGTGCCGGTGGATGGATGGAACGCCCCAACTCACTGAGTTTGAATGAATAATCTGGAGCAAGCCATGGCTTACCCCAACACCCGTCTCACCCGCTGCCTTCTCTTGTGGCTGCTGAGCCTGATCATCGGCCCTGCCCTGGCCCAGGCCCCCGCCATCGAGGCGATCCAGCTCCAGCCCCTCCCCGGAGATCGCCTGGCGGTCCAAGTACGTGCCAACGGCTCCCTGCCGCCGCCGGTCCGCTTCAGTGTCGATGATCCCCCCCGCATCGTCGTCGACCTGCGTGGGGTGGAAAGCGCCCTGCCCTGGCGGCGCAAGACCTTCAACCAAGGGCTGGTCCACGCCCTCAGCGTCATCGAAGCCGGCAACCGCACCCGCCTCGTCATCGACCTCGGCGAAGCGGCCCGAGTGGAAGAACGCAGCGACGAACACGGCCTCACCCTCACCCTGGCCCCGGTCCACGAAGGCCGTGCCGAGGTGCCCCGACGCATCGAAGCGGTGGACTTCCGCCGCGGCGAGGAAGGCGAAGGCCGCCTCATCATCCAGCTGAGCGACCCCGGCCTCGCCGCCGACATCCACCAAGAAGGCGGCAAGATCATCGCCCAATTCCCCGACACCACCCTGCCCGAGGCCGGCCAGCGGCTCGACGTCGGCGACTTTGCCACCCCGGTGCGCCACATCGACCTCATTCAACGCGGCCCCGACGCCCGCATCGAAATCAGCGCCCGTGGTGATTACGACCACCTCGCCTACCAATCCGGTGCCACCCTCACCATCGACATCACCCCCCTGAGCGGGGCCGACCGCCTCCAAGGTCTGGAAGAAAAGACCTACAGCGGCGAAAAACTCTCGCTCAACTTCCAAGACATCGACACCCGGGCGGTGCTGCAGCTTCTGGCCGACTTCACCGGCCTCAACATCGTCGTCTCCGACTCGGTGAGCGGCAACATCACCCTGCGGCTGAAAAACGTCCCTTGGGACCAGGCCCTGGACATCATCCTGCGCACCAAAGGCCTGGCCATGCGCCAGAACGGCAACATCCTCCTCATTGCCCCCGCCGAAGAAATCGCCCAACGCGAACAACTGGAACTCCAGGCCCGGCGGCAGATGACCGAACTCGAGCCACTGCGCTCCGAACTCATCCAGATCAACTACGCCAAGGCCGCCGACCTCGCCGAACTGCTCAAATCCGACGACACCACCCTGCTCTCCGAGCGAGGCAACGTCAGCGTCGACGAACGCACCAACACCCTGCTCATCCGCGAGACCCCGGCGCGACTGGCCGAAATCCGCGCCCTGATCAAAAAGCTCGACATCCCCATCCGCCAAGTCCTCATCGAATCGCGCATCGTCATCGCCAGCGACAGCTTCGCCCGCGACCTCGGCGCGCGCCTGGGTGTCACCGCCGTCAAACAAACCGGCGCCACCACCCTGGCCACCTCCGGCACCATCCAAGGCCCCGGCGGCCTCTCCGCCGGCACCAACGACCTGCTCCGCGGGTCCACCGTCACCGAGGTCAATGCCATGAACAGCAGCGACGCCGGCCAACCGCAACGCCTCAACGTCAACCTCCCCGTCCCCGGCAACGACGCCGGCCGTTTCGCCCTGGGCATCCTGCGCTCCAACGCCCTCATCGACCTCGAGCTCTCCGCGCTGCAAGTCGAAGGGCGGGGCGAGATCCTCTCCAACCCGCGGGTGATCACCTCCAACCAGAAACGGGCCGTCATCGAACAAGGCACCGAGATCCCCTACCAACAGGCCGCCTCCTCCGGCGCCACCGCGGTGGCCTTCAAAAAGGCCGTTCTCAGCCTGGAGGTGACCCCGCAGATCACCCCCGACGAACGCATCATCCTCGACCTCAACGTCAAGAACGACTCCGTGGGCGACGCCTACCAAGGCGTGCCCAGCATCGACACCAAGGAAATCCAGACCCAGGTCCTGATCAACAACGGCGAGACAGTGGTACTGGGCGGCATCTACCAACACATCAACCGCCGCGAGGCCAGCAAAATCCCCTTCCTGGGCGACCTGCCCCTCATCGGCGCCCTGTTCCGTTCCCGCAACCAAGTGAACGACAAAAACGAACTTCTCATCTTCGTCACCCCCAAGATCCTGCAACACCAAAGCGACACCCC